>JAUNSV010000032.1 GCA_030539055.1 Eubacteriales bacterium
GGATACATATTATTTATCAAAAATCTTAATGTATTTATGTGTCTTATACACATTATATGAGAAAATTAATATTAAACCAATATATAATAAAAATTCTTTTGAGGGATATGTTATATTAAAAGGGAATTTCAGATTAATTTTTTTATTAATTACATTTATTAAATTGTATAAGAATCATAAATTTAGAGAATTTTTAAAAGAAATAAAAAGAGGAGAGAAAAATGGAAAATAATACAGAAAAAGAAAAAGTAGAAAAAATTGATTTAAAAGAAACAAATATTCAAAAAACCTTTACTACTATGCTAGAGGGATTTAAAACTTTTGCAAAAACAAATTCAGTTGTAGGAGAGCCTATATATGCTGGTGATTCTATTATTATACCTATAATGGAATTATCTTGTGGCATGGGAGTAGGAGATTTTTCATCTGAAAAAGAAAATTTTCAAAAATCTGCTGGTGCAATTAATGCAAAGCTTACCCCTACTTCATTACTTATTATTCAAGAGGGAAAAACTAGATTAATGAGTATAAAAAATCAAGATTTTATATCAAAAACTTTGGATATGGTTCCTGATTTTGTTGATAAATTGCTTGGGAAACATAAGATATCACAAAGAGCAGAAAAAGATGCTATTAGAGTAAAAGAATCATTAGAAAATAATTGAATTTAAATAAAAAAATCGAGATAACACTCGATTTTGATTTGAATACAATGCATTTAAGCTCTTTCTACTTTTCCGCTTTTTAAACATGATGTGCAAACATACATTTTTTTATTTTGACCATCTATCTTACATGATACATGTTTTATATTAGCATTCCAAGTTTTATTTGATCTACGATGTGAATGGCTCACTTGGTTTCCAAAATGAACTCCTTTTCCACATACTTCGCATTTAGCCATCTTACACCTCCAATAATTATTATAAAGCTTATATATATTATCAAATTTTTATTCTTTTTGCAAGTACTTTCTTAGGAGAATTCAATGACTATTCGTGAAGAAATTGAAATAATTGAAGAAAAAACTTTATCTAAATATGCTATTTTATCAAAAAATAGTAAAGGTAGATTAATTAAAGAAGATGAATGTACTATTAGAACTTGTTTTATGAGAGATAGAGATAGAATATTACATTCAAAAGCTTTTAGAAGATTAAAACATAAAACTCAAGTTTTTCTTATTCCAGAGGGTGATCATTATAGAACGAGATTAACTCATACATTAGAAGTATCACAAACAGCACGAACAATTTCAAAAGCATTGGGTTTAAATCAAGACTTAACTGAAGCTATAGCTTTAGGACACGATCTTGGTCATACTCCTTTTGGTCATACTGGTGAGAAAATATTAGATAAATTATTAGAAAATGGTTTTGAACATTCAAAACAAAGTTTAAGAATAGTAGAATTATTGGAAAAAAATGGTGAGGGTTTAAATCTTACTTGTGAAGTAAAAGATGGAATTCTAAATCATAGAACTAAAGGAAGACCTTTTACACTTGAGGGTCAAGTAGTAAGATTATCAGATAAAATAGCTTATATTAATCATGATATTGATGATGCTATTAATGCAAAAATAATAAAAGAAAAAGATCTACCCTTAAAAATAACAAAAATATTAGGTGATTCTGTTAGAAAAAGGATAGATACTTTAATAAAAGATATAATTATTAATTCAAAAAATAAAAATGAAATATTGATGAGTTCTTCTGTATATGATGCTATGCATGAAATAAGAAAGTGGATGTTTGATAGAGTATACTTAGATTCAATTGCTAAAGAAGAAGAGGGTAAAGCACAAGAACTCATTCAAACACTTTTTTATTATTATAAAAATAATTTAAATGAAATGCCTGATGAATATATTAAATTAATAAATAATGGAGAAAATGAAGAACAAGTAGTGTGTGATTATATTAGTGGTATGACAGATGATTATGCTATTATGAAGTTTGAAAAATTATTTGTTCCTAAAGGTTGGAGAATAAAAGAATAAGTAGTGATTAACCAAGAAAAAATTGATGAAATTTTATCTAAAATAAATATTGTAGAGTTAATTAGTGAGTATGTTAAATTAAAAAAGAAAGGCACTAGTTATTTTGGTTTGTGCCCTTTTCATAATGAGAAAACTCCATCTTTTTCTGTATCTGAATCAAAACAAATATTTTATTGTTTTGGATGCCATAAAGGAGGAAATGCAATAAAATTTTTAGAAGAATATGAACATTATTCTTTTTTTGAATCATTAAAATACTTAGGAGAAAAGGTTGGAATAACAGTAGAACCAAATAATTCTTTTAAAGAAAATAATAAAAAAGAAAAGGATATTATTCAAAATATTAATAAAGAAGTTGCTATAGAGTTTCATAATCAATTAAAAGAAAAAGAAGGTTTACAAGGATATAAATACCTAATAGATAGAAAATTAAATGATAATACGATTATTCATTTTGGGCTTGGGTTTTCTCCAAAAGATAATAAATATATTTATAAATTTTTAAAAAAAAAAGGATATGATGATAATATAATAAAATTATCTGGATTAGTAATATATAATGGAAATGATTATAATGATAGATTTAGAAATAGAATCATATTTCCTATTATGAATACAAATAATAATGTAATAGGTTTTGGTGGTAGAGTAATGGGAAATGATGAACCAAAGTATTTAAACTCTTCCGATACATTATTATTTAATAAATCAAAAAATTTATTTGGATTAAATTTTGCAAAAAGAACTAAAGAAAAATATTTAATTTTATGTGAAGGATATATGGATGTAATACAAATGCATCAAGCTGGTTTTACAAATGCTATTGCTTCATTAGGAACAGCTCTTACAGAAAGTCAATGTAAATTAATTGCTAGATATACAGATGAAATTATTTTATCTTATGATTCAGATGATGCTGGAATAAATGCAACTTTAAGAGCAATACCACTCTTAAGAGAAGTAAATATTAATCCAAAAATTTTATCATTAAACCCATATAAAGACCCTGATGATTTTTTAAAGAATGAAAGTATTGATAGTTTAAAAGAAAGAATCAAAAATTCAAAAAATTTTTTTATTTTTGAAATAGAACAAATTAAAAAAAATTATAATTTATCTGATCCTACAGAAAAAACAAATTTTGAAAAAAAAATTGTAGAAAAACTTTTTGATTTTAAAGAAAAACTAGAAAGAAATAATTATTTAAAAGCTATTTGTCATGAATATAATATAAATGAAGAATATTTACTTGAAATGGTTTCTAATTATATGCTAAAACAAAATAATTATTTTAAAGAAAAATATTCAAATCAAAAAACAATTAATATTGATAAAATTTTGGATATAAAAATTCAAGACCAATTTTTTTATATTTTATTTAATAAAAGTAAATTTATTAATTTAGTCCAAAAATATTTAAATATAGATGATATTTATGGAGATTTTTATAAAAATATTTTGACAGAACTGTATAATGGAAAATCATTTAATGATATTCAAATAAAATATGAAAACAATAATTCATATTTAGACAAATTACATAAATATATTATTGATAATAATTATATTATTGGTTTGAATTTAAATGAAGATATAGATGTTAAAAAAATATTAGAAAGTTTAATCAAAAAAATTAAAATACAAAATTATCAATTATTATCTAAGGAATGTGATGTATCTTCAATTAATATATATAAAAAATTAATTAATATTTATAAAGATGAAAAAATTATATTATGAATAGAATTGATGAAATAGTATCATTATGTGATAATACTAATACTATAATTGATATTGGAACAGATCATGGTTATACTATTATTGAATTAATAAAAAAAAATAAAGCAAAAGAATATATTGCTACAGATATTAATGAAAAACCATTAAATATTGCCAGAAATAATATTTTACCCTATAATAAAAATGTTAAGTATATTTTAACCAATGGATTAGAGTCAATAAAAATTAATAAAGAATATGGTATAATTATCACTGGTATGGGTGGCTTTACTATTATTAATATTTTAAAAAATATTGAACAATATAATTTTAAATATTTAATTATATCACCTCATTCAGACATTGATTTATTTAAACATTTTATTTATTCAAAAGGATTATATATTGAAAAAGAAATAATTATATACGAAAAAGGTATTTTTTATTTTTTATTTAAATGTTTAAAAGGCAAAAGAGAATATAAAAAATATGCAAATAACTTATTTTTATATCCATATAATAAAATTTTTAAATTGTTTTTAAATAAAGAGATAAAAAGAATAAAAAAAATATTAGAAAAAATCAAAGATAACGATAATAAATTTAAAAAAATGGAGGATGAATTAATTGAAAATCAAAGATATATTACATTACTTAGATGAAAAATACAATCAAAAGATTGCTTTAGATTTTGATAATCCTGGACTCTTGATTGGTAATAAGAATAATGAATTAAATGGTGTATTAGTAACATTAGATGTTACTAATAATTCAATTAAAAAAGCAATAAAAAATAATTGCAATTTAATTATTTCTCATCATCCTCTAATATTTCATTCTATAAAAAAAATAGATATTAATTCTGTTGTAGGTAAGCATATAGAATTATTGATAAAAAATAAAATTTCAGTTTTTTCTATTCATACTAATTTTGATGCTCATTATGATGGTATGACTAAAATAGTAAATGAAAAAATTAAAAAATATATTGATTTAAAATTTATTTCATATATTGAAGATATTCCTTTTGAAGATAAAAATAATTTTAAATATGGAATAGGCTCCATAAATACTCTTTCAAAAAAAATTAATATTAATACACTAATTAAAATTGTAGAAAAAGAATTCATAATAAAAAATCTTCGCTATTATAAGGCAAATAATTTTTCAAAAAAAATTGCAATATGCCCAGGTTCTGGAAAAAGTTTAGTAAATAGTGTAATAGAAAATAAGTGTGATACTTTTATTACATCAGATTTAGCACACAATGATATACTAGATTTAAATGAAATGAATATATCGTATATTGATGCAACACATTATGGTCTTGAAAAAGTATTTATTGATTATATATGCAAATTATTAAAGAGCAAATATTTAATTAAGGTGGTTAAATATGATAATTTCAATTAATATTAACGATGAAATAATAAAAAAAGAGTACAATAACCCTATTTCATATTATGAAATATTAAAAGAATATGATAAAAACAATGATCAAGATATTTTACTATGTAATGTTAATGGTAAAAATAAAGAATTACATAAAATATGTTATAGTGATTGCGAAGTGTCACCAATATATTATGATAATGAAATAGGCTGGCACACATATAGAAGAAGTGCTATATTTATTTTAATACTTGCTTTAAAAAAAGTATATGGAAAAGAAGCGAATATTAATTTAGGTTTTTCTATTGGTGGAGGATTATATGTTGATGTATTAAATTGCAATTTGGAAAAAAATGATATTATAAATATAAAAAATGAATTTAAAAGTATTGTAGATAGTAAAATACCTATTTATAAAAATAAACTTGCAACTGATGAAGCAATTACTCTATTTAATAATATAGGAATGAAAGACAAAGTAAGATTATTTAATTATAGATTAAATTCAAGTACCAATATTTATTCTTTATCTAATTTAAAAGATTATTTTTTTGGATACATGACAATGGATACATCATACATAAAATATTTTGATATTAAAAAATATGGAGAGGGATTAGTTCTTTTATATCCAAATAA
This sequence comes from Eubacteriales bacterium, assembly GCA_030539055.1. Lineage (GTDB taxonomy): Bacteria > Bacillota > Clostridia > Lachnospirales > Lachnospiraceae > UBA3633. The sequence continues at coordinate 5,750 of JAUNSV010000032.1, forward strand.
AAATAATCCTAAAGTAATCACTAATTTTATCGATTTGCCTAAATTATATTATGTTCAAAAAGAATCTCAAAATTGGGCAAAAAATTTACATTGTAATTGCATTGGTTTATTGAATGATAGTATTGCTAATTCTGAATTTAATGATCTGATTATGATGCAAGAAGCTCATCAAGAAAAAATAATAGGGGATATTGCTGATAAAATATCTGATTCTAAAAAAAGAATAGTATTAATTGCTGGACCATCATCATCTGGTAAAACTACCTTTTCCCATAGACTCTCTTCACACTTAAAGGCTCATGGTTTAATTCCTCATCCAATAGCTGTAGATAATTTTTTTGTTGATAGAGAATTTTCACCTAAAGATGAGAATGGTGAATATAATTTTGAATCTCTTCTTTCATTAGATTTAAAAGAGTTTAATGAAAAAATGAATAACCTACTCCTTGGTAATTCTGTAGAAATGCCTAAATACAATTTTGTTTTAGGAAAAAAAGAATATAAAGGAGATATGCTACAAATTAATGAAAATGACATACTTGTAATAGAGGGCATACATTGTTTGAATGAAAAAATGTCGTATATGTTAGATAAAAAAGATAAATTTAAAATATATATTTCTGCTTTAACACAAATATGTATTGATGAACATAATCGTATTCCAACTACAGATTTAAGATTAATAAGAAGAATTGTTAGAGACAATAGAACGAGAGGATATAGTGCGCAAGATACAATAAAAATGTGGAAAAAAGTAAGGGAGGGTGAAGAAAATAATATTTTTCCTTTTCAAGAACAAGCAGATGTAATGTTTAATTCTTCTTTAATATATGAGTTATCTATCTTAAAAATTTTTGCTGAACCTATTCTTTTCAATGTAGATAAATCTTCACAACAAAGTAGTGAAGCAAAAAGACTTTTACGCTTTTTATCGTATTTTTTATCTGCTTCTCCAGAAACAATACCAAAAAATTCTATAATTAGAGAATTTATTGGAGGCTCATTTTTAGATGTTGGTTAAAAAATGAAAACAAACAAAGAGAAAGCTAGTATAATATTAAATAGATTAAAAAAAAGGTATGGAAAAGAGCTACTTATACATTTAAATTATAAAAATGATTATGAATTTTTATTTTCAGTTATAATGTCAGCACAATGTACAGATAAGCAAGTGAATATTGTTACAAAATCATTATATTTAAAATATAAGTCTTTAAAAGATTTTGCAAATGCTAATATTTATGAATTAGAAAAAGAAATAAAATCAACAGGTTTTTATCATAACAAAGCAAAAAATATTATTTATAATGCTAAAATAATAATAGAAGAGTATAATTCTAAAGTACCTAATGATATGAATTCTTTATTAAAATTAAAAGGCGTAGGTAGAAAAACAGCAAATGTTGTTTTAGGAATGCTTTTCAATAAAGGTGGTATTGCAGTAGATACGCATGTGAGTGTAATCTCAAAAAGATTAGGTCTTACAACAACATTAGATCCATTAATAGCAGAAGAAGAATTAACTAAAATTATACCTAACAAAAAAGATCAAACTATTATTAATACACATATGATAGCATTTGGCAGAGAAATATGTAAGAAAAATAAACCAAAATGTGAAAATTGTTTTTTAAGTGATTTATGTTTAAAATAATAGAGAGGTACTACCTCTCTATAAATCTTTTTAAAAAATCTTTTGTTTTTTCTTCTTTAGGATTTTTTAATACTTCTTCTGGACTTCCTTGTTCAACTATATGCCCCTCATGAATAAATAGTATTTTATTGGATACATCTTTTGCAAAAGCCATTTCATGAGTAACAATAAGCATTGTCATTCCTTCGTTTGCTAAATCACGCATTACTAATAATACTTCATTTACCATTTGCGGATCAAGTGCTGAAGTAGGCTCATCAAAAAGTAATGCATCTGGTTTCATACATAATGCTCTTGCAATAGCTACTCTTTGTTTTTGACCACCAGATAATTGTCTTGGTTTTGCATTAATATATGGCAGCATTCCAACCTTTTTTAAAAAAAATATAGATGTATCTTTTGCTTCATCTTCTTTTATTTTCAATACCTTTTCTTGACCTATCATACAATTTTTTAAAACACTCATATTGTTAAATAAATTAAAATTTTGAAATACCATACCTACTTTTGATCTATAAGACGAAATCGAATTATTTGTATCGAATATAGATTTATTATTATAAAGAATATCTCCTGTAGTAGGTTTTTCTAATAAATTTATACATCTTAGTATTGTAGATTTTCCAGATCCAGAAGAACCTATAATACTAATTATATCTTTTTTTTCTACATCAAAATCAATATCTGTAAGTACAATATGAGTTCCAAATGTTTTACTTAAATGTTTAATTGATAATATACTCATATATTCAATTCTCCTTATATATCTTTATAATGAAAATAATCATCATTAAGTTTTCTTTTATTTGGTATTGAATACATTTCACTTGTATAAGCTAAGGTATCTGTAGAAGCCAAATCATAATCAAGAGGACCATCCATTTTTGATTCAATAAATCTTAATATTTTACTTGAAATAAATGTCATAATAAAATATATTATCATTGTAATTGTAAATGTTTCAAAATATTTATAATATGCACCAGCTACGCCTTTTGATGCATAAAATAATTCTACTACACCAATAACAGATAAAACACAGGTATCTTTAATATTTATAATTAAATTATTACCAATTTGTGGCATAATATTTCTTAATGATTGTGGGAGAATTATATAGCGCATTGTTTGATAATGATTCATCCCTATTGCTTTTGCACCCTCAAATTGTCCATCATCAATTGAAATTATACCACCTCTTACAGTTTCTGTCATATATGCACCAGTATTAATAGATACAATAAAGAATGCAGCAAACATAATGTCCATATTAATTGAAAATAATGCACTTGCACCAAAGTATATAAACATAGATTGAACCATCATTGGTGTCCCTCTAAAAATTTCTACATAGGCATTTATAATAAATTTAATAGTGTGGATAATAATTTTATACCAAGTTTTATCATCTTTTGATATAGGGATAGTCATTATAATACCACATAATAATCCTATTAATGTACCAAAGAATGTTCCAACAAGAGCAAGTAAAAGAGAATAACCTGCACCTCTTAAAAATGACAAAGCATATTTTTCAAACAAAAATGTCATTATATTAATAAATCCAATAGGCATATAAAAACTCCTTTACTATAATAATATTAATTACTTAATGGCTGTACTTTTATTGCACTTTCCATTAAAGCATTATAGTCATCAACACTATATGAACTTAAAATATTATTAATTGATTGTAATAATTTTTCATTTCCTTTTCTAAGAGAACAACCAATATTTATATCTTCATCAGAAACAGAAAAATTACCACTTTCATTTTTAGAAAAATCTAATATAGTAAAATCTGGATATGCAATCAAAGCTGCTTTTGCAGTAGGCATATCAGTAATAACAATATCACAGGCTCCAGATTCAAGTGAAACTAGCATTTGTGGAGCTGCTTCAAAAGCAGATAATTTTTGTACAGATGGAATTTGTGGTAAACATCTGTCATACCATACTGTATTTAATTGTGATGTTGCTTTTGCTCCATTTAAATCATTAATTGATTTAGCATTAGCATATTTTGAATTTTTTTTTGTTAGAGTAACTATTGAAGCGTAATAATATGGAGTAGTAAAATCAACACTAGTTAATCTTTCAGCAGTGATAGATTGACCTGCTATAACACAATCAACAGTTTTAGATATTAATGCAGGGATAAGAGAATCCCAATCTAATTTGATTATTTCTAATTCTAGATTTAATTGTTTTGCAATTTCCTTAGCTATCATTACATCATAACCATAAGCATAATCAACAGAACCACTAATTTGTACAGCATCATTTGAAGAATCATTTTGAGTCCAATTGTATGGAGCATAAGCACATTCCATAGCAACTTTGAATTTTCCATTCTCTACTAATTGAAGAGAAGAATTATCATTAGTTTGAGTTGTGATTGTATTATTACTACAAGACACAATCGTAAATAGTAAAATAAAACATAATAACAAAGATAAAACCTTTTTTAATTTTTTTTTTGTTGAATTCATATTTTTTCTCCTTATAATAAAAAAGCATTCACTGATTTGTGAATGCAAAGGTAACTTTAAAGTAAAAATAATTATGATAAAAAATATTATATTATTATACTTATTTTCCCTCTGCGCTCCACGATATTATTCGTGACAGTCTGTCAAATATTTTTTAACAGCCCAACCCATAATTTTGCTAAAATATGGATTTCGGCAAGTGTTCCTTTCATTTACAAGTTATGCTTTAGCTAAGCACTTGTAATTACTATTAACAACTTGCACCTCAGTGTACTAAGCAATATAACATAATAAAAAAAAAATTGCAAGTACTTTTTTTAAATTATAAAATTTTTTAAAAATAATTTATGATATTTCACTTTAATTTCATACAATATAAAAATCCAAGTATGGTGTATAATTTATAAAGTATAATTATTATATATAATATTATTTAATACATATAAATAAATATTTTTATAATAAAAGTAAT
>JAUNSV010000033.1 GCA_030539055.1 Eubacteriales bacterium
ATTAGTATTATCTTCAAAAGTATTATTTTCAATTATATTAAAATATTTCTTTTCATTCTGTTTATAATCATTTAATAAAATAGGACTTGTGTTTGTAAATAATTCTTCTTCTATTGTTGAATCATTACTTGTATTTTTTTTAGTATTATCATCGCTTAAAGATATAAAATTATTTTCTTTATTTTGTAAATTATTCAAATAATCATTAATATTGTATTCTTTACATATATGTATAATATCATTATAAATTTCTTTTTCATAATCATCTTTAATTTGATTAATATCTCTAGATAAAAATTTATTTAAAATTAATAGTAAATCATATGATGAAAATTTGCTTTTAAAAAATATTTTAAAATTAGTATACAATTTTTTATAAAAAATTGAATCTATTTTAATTATATTAAATAAATATGATATCGAAATCCTACAATAAATTTTACGATTTGATTTATAAAAAAATAGCTCATATTTAATTTTATTAAATAATAATAAAATTATAAATAATAATATAAAAATTATTATTGTAAGTAAAATAATAAATATTTTTAATAAAATTTGCATATTGTTTCTCTTGCAAAATTAAGTGCATTTACTACAGTAAGTTCTTTAATTTTATCTCTAGTTCCAACAAAATTAAATTCTTTTACATCAACTTTACCATTTATACATATTCCAATATATACTAATCCTACTTTTTTTCTCTCCATACCATCTGGTCCAGCATTGCCAGTTGTGCTAATTGTAATATTTGTGCTGGTTTTCTTATATAATTCCAAAGCCATATTATAACAGCACTCACTACTGATACAACCATATTTTTCAATAATATCTTTATTAATATTAAGCGAATTGACTTTTGATTCATTTGCATAAGTTATTATTCCCTCCTTAAAGACTTTAGATGCATTAGGTACATTAGTTAAAGTATGTGATAATAATCCACCAGTTATTGATTCACAAACAGATAAAGTAAGTTTATTATCTATACATTTTTTTATTATTATAGACTCTAGTGTTTCATTAACATCATTTGTATATATATATTCGCCTACAATACTATTAATTTTTTGTTCAATAGTATCTAATAAATTATTACATTCAATTGTATTTTTACCATTTGCAGTAAGTCTTAAGTGTACTTGACCAGTTTTTGCATAAGGAGCTATGGTAGGATTATTTTGATTATCTATAATATCGAATAATTTTTCTTCTACTAAAGTTTCTCCAATACCACATAATTTTAGAGTTCTACTAACAATAGCTGTATCATTTAATGATATTAAATATTCTTTCATACCATTTTCCCATATATATTTTAGTTCAAGAGGAGGACCAGGTAAAAGAATAAGTACTTTATTATTATATTCTATAATAATACCAGGAGCTGTACCATTTGCATTTTCAATTAGTTTAGAACCAACTGGTATTAATGCTGTATTCATCTCATAAGTAGATTTACAGGCTTTTTTTGTTTCTAAAAAATATTTTTCTATATGTTTTTTTACATCTTCATTTAATTCTAATTTTCTATTAGTTACTTTTGATGCTACTTCTTTTGTTAAATCATCCTCTGTAGGTCCAAGTCCACCAATAGTTATAACTATATCATTCTCATTAAGAGAATTAATTAAAGTATTTTCTATTCTTTGTCTATTATCGCCTACAGTTTCATGATGATATATTACAAAACCCATCATACTTAGTTCATTAGCCAAATAATATGTATTTGTATTTAATATATTACCCATTAGTACTTCAGTACCAATTGATACAATTTTAACACTTTTCATATTATTATACTCCACTATTCAATATAACATCTTTATTTTTAAATACATAATCAATAAGAGAAATTATAGTAAGAATAATTGATACATAAAATATTATGTATGTTAAATAATACAAGTATTTATTTATAGTATGTATATTACATAATATTAATACAATTGAAATCATTTGTGAAGCTGTTTTATATTTCCCCCATTTTGAAGCTGCTATTACAACACCTTGTTCTACAGCTACTAATCTAAAAGTTGAAATCATAAATTCTCTAAATATGCAAATCAGAGTACAAAAAAGTGGAATATATTCATAATTAGATAAACATATTAAAGTGCAACAAACTAATGTTTTATCAGCTAAAGGATCTATTAATTTGCCAAAATTAGTAATTAAATTATTTTTTCTAGCAATCTCACCATCAAAATAATCTGTTAAAGATGCTATAATAAATATAAAAGCAGCAATATATCTAAAATAAATTACTAAAGTACTATTTAAGTAAAATGATTCAGACAAAGTAAAAAACAATACAAAAAAAGGTATTAATATTAGTCTAAGTAAACTTAATTTGTTTGGTAAATTCATTTTCATATTTTATATTTTCTCTCCATATAAATCATAATACTTGAAAGATGTTATTTTGACATAAACAAAAGTACCAGATAATATATATTTATCTTTTGCTTTAAAATATATTTGAGTATCTATATTACTAGCATTATAAGCATTTCTACCAATATATAAATTTTTTTCTTTAATAAATCCCTCAACTATAACTTCATATATTTTTCCAATTTTATGATTATTTTTTTCTATAATAATATTTTTTTGAATTTGCATTATTGTATTTTTTCTAAATTCCTTAATAGTATAAGGTATTTTATTTTTCATATTAAAAGATTTAGAATTTTTTTCATCAGAGTATGTAAAAACACCCAAATTATCAAACTTTGTATTTTCAACGAAAGCACATAATTCAAAAAAATCTTTCTCTGTTTCACCTGGAAAGCCTACAATAAGTGTTGTTCTTAATGAAATATCATCAATTTGATTTCTTAAATTTCTAATTAAATCATAAATTTTTTCTGAAGTAGTATTCCTATTCATATTATTTAGAATTCTATTAGAAATGTGTTGAATAGGCATATCTATATAATTTACTATTTTTTCATTTGATTTTATTGTATTAATAAGACTTTGATCAATTTCTTCTGGATAACAATAAAGTAATCTAATCCAATGAAATTCTTTTATAATAGATAATTTATTTAATAATTCATTTATACATTTTTTTTTATATAAATCTATTCCATATGATAAAGTATCTTGTGCTACTAAATTCAATTCAACAGTGCCTTGTTTAGCTAAATTTTTTGCCTCTAAAAATAAATTTTCAATTTTTTCACTTTTTAAATTCCCTCTTAATTTAGGAATAATACAATATGAGCATCTTTTATTACAACCATCAGAAATTTTAAGTGATTGAGAAAAAGAAGTAATATCATTAATTCTTTCAATTTGTTTATTTAAAAAAACATTATATTGATCTAATGTAAAAATATAATCAACTGAAGGATAATTTTGTTTGATAGTTTTCTTATACTCTGTAGCGAAACATCCAAAAATCATTATATATTTTAAATTGTAAATAGAAGATTTTTTTAATTTTATTGCTCTTTCAATATAAAATTTACTTTCTTTTTTTGCATCATGGATAAATGAACAAGTATTTATTATGCATAAATCAGCTTCTTCCATTGTATCAGAAAAAATAATATTCTTGCATTTTCTAGATAAAATAAATAATAATTTTTCTGAATCAACCTTGTTTTTATCACAACCTAAAGAAAGAAAAAAAATCTTCATTGATTATCTTCTTTTTCTTTTACAACATGAACAAAGCCATCTTTAAATTCTTTTACAGCAACTGAAAGAGCATTTTGACCATTTACAACATCTTCATTATTTTCTTTAATTAATTGTTTAGCTCTTTTAGCAGTTGCCATTATTATAGTAAAACGACTTTTTACTTTGTCTTTTGTTTGAGTAATATACTCATTAGAAATATTAATTAAATCTTCATTTGTAGGTTTGTTAATCATTTATTTTTTTCTCCAATTCTATTTGAATATTTTTTATTATATTAAAATTATTATTGTATTTATTTTTTTTATCATCATTATTAATAATATCATTTAATTTATTAATTGCTTCTTCTAAATTTTCATTAATAAGCAAGTAATCATATTTTTTTACTTCTTTTGCTTCATCAATACTTCTTCGAATTCTTTTTTTTATTTCATCTTTAGAATTAGATCCTCTTTGATTTAATCTATTAATTAAAGTATCAGCATCTTTTGTACTAACAAAAATTAATTTTGAGTTAGGATATTTATTTTTAACAATCATAGCTCCTTGTATCTCAATTTCTAAAATTACATCAAATCCTTTATTTAAATTTTCTTCTACAAAAAATTTAGGTGTTCCATAATAATTATCTATATATTTTGCATATTCTAGAAATTCATTGTTTTTAATCATTTCTTCAAATTTTTCTACAGAAATAAAGAAATAACTTTTTCCATCCACTTCGCCTATACGAATCTTTCTTGTAGTGCAAGAAATTGATAAAATATACTGATTGTATTTTTTTATTAAATTATTTACTATTGTGCTTTTACCTGAACCAGAAAAGCCTGAAATAATAATTAAATTTCCTCTGTTTTTCATATAATAATCCTTAATTTTAAAATTAAATATTAAAATACATTTTTTATTCTTATTATAGTCTCTTCTTTTCCGATAATTGACATAATATCTGTTGCTCCACATATTGTATTTTCTTCGCCCGATAAAGCTATACGAATAGGCCACATCATATATGCTATTTTATATCCTTTGTCTTTTCCATATGCACTAAGAATGGAAAAAATATTATCGTTAGAAAAATCATCAATTTTTTCAATTACTAATAATATTTCTTTCAAAAATTGTATTGATAATTCAATATCTAATTTTAATTTTTTATTTATAAATAATGTCTCATCTATTTTAGTACCATTTTCTTTTAAAATAGCTGATTCAAAAAATGAAATTTTGCTTTGTATATCTAAAAAAGTTTCAATTCGTGATTTAGCAAATAGTAAAATTTTATCGATATTTAGATTTACATTGTTATTTTTAAATTTTTTTATAAACAGTTTCGCTTTAATTAGATAATCTTCATCATTCATCATTTTAATATATTCGCCATTCATCCATCTTAATTTTACCATATCAAAAACTGCAGGTGATTTTGAAATTCTATTATAATCAAATGTTTTAATTAATTCATTAAGCGATAATATTTCTTTATTATCTTTGGATGACCAGCCCAATAGTACCACAAAATTCAATACAGCTTCTGGCAATAATCCCAAATCTAATAAATCTTCAAAAGAAGAATGCCCTGATCTTTTACTTAATTTCTTATGATTTTCATCTGTAATTAATGGACAATGTATATATTTTGGAATATCCCAACCAAAAGCTTCATAAAGTAAATTATACTTTGGTGTAGATGATAAATATTCATTGCCTCTAACTACATGTGTGATTTTCATAAGATGGTCATCAATAACATTTGCAAAATTATAAGTAGGATATCCATCTGATTTTATTAAAACCATATCATCCAATTCTGAGTTATCTACTGTAATAGTACCATATATTTCATCATCAAAAGAAGTATTTCCCTCTCTTAAAATATTTTGTCTAATAACAAAAGGACATCCATTATTTAGTTTATCTTGAATTTCACTCTCGCTTAAATTCAAACAATGTTTATCATATTGTATTATTTCTTCACCATTAATTATTGTTTGTAAGCTTTCTAATCTTTCTTTTGAACAAAAGCAGTAATATGCTTTATGTTCTTTTACTAATTGCATAGCATATTTCATATATATGCCTTGTTTCATACGCTCAGATTGCACATATGGACCGTAATCTCCACCAATATCTGGACCCTCATCATGAAATAATTTTGCAATTTTTAAGGTATTATATATTATTTCAACTGCTCCAGAAACTTCTCTTTCTCTATCTGTATCTTCAATTCTAAGTAAGAATTTTCCGTCATCATGTTTAGCAATTAAATATGCATATAGTGCAGTTCTTAAGTTTCCAATATGCATTCTTCCAGTTGGTGATGGTGCATAACGAGTTCTTGTAAGCATACTCCCTCCTATTATTTACTTAAATCACTTGGTTTCATAGAAAGATTGATTCTGCCTTGATTATCTATTTCTAATACTTTAACTTTTACTTTATCTCCAACTTTTAATACATCTTCTACTTTTTCTACTCTCTTTTCATCTATTTTAGAAACATGTACCATTCCATCTTTGTTCGGTGCTATACTTACAAAAGCACCAAAACTCATTAATTTAATTACAGTTCCATTATAAATATCACCTACTTCAATATCTTTTACTATGCTATTAATATACTCTTTAGCATCTTTGATATTATTTGCATCTATTCCTGCAATAGAAACTAATCCATCATCACTTATATCTATTGTAACATTATATTTATCTATAATTTCATTAATTATTTTACCTCCCTTTCCTATTACATCTCCAATTTTCTCAGGGTCAATTTGTAACATGTCTATTTTAGGAGCATAAGGTGATAATTCTTTTCTTGGTTCATTTATTACTTTTGACATTACTTCATCCATAATATAATAACGAGCTTTTTTACATCTTTCAATTGCACCTACAACAATGTCTTTATTTAGTCCATGAATTTTAATATCCATTTGAATTGCTGTAATACCTTTTTTTGTTCCAGCTACTTTAAAATCCATATCACCAAAAAAGTCTTCAAGACCTTGAATATCAGTTAAAAGAATATAATCATTGTCATCATCTCCTGTTACAAGCCCACAAGATATTCCAGCAACCATAGATTTTATAGGCACTCCAGCAGCCATCAAAGACAAACAAGAAGCACATACAGAAGCTTGAGAAGTAGATCCATTTGATTCTAAAGTTTCAGATACACAACGAATAGCATATGGAAATTCATCAATTGAAGGTAATACAGGTAATAATGCTTTTTCGGCTAAAGCTCCATGACCAATTTCTCTTCGCCCAACACTTCTTTGTGGTTTTGCTTCTCCTACAGAATATCCAGGAAAATTATAATGATGCATATATCTTTTTTCTGTATTAAGCTCATTTAAACCATCTATTTTTTGACTATTTGATAACGGAGCTAAAGTACATATATCTAAAATTTGTGTTTGACCACGCTTAAATATTCCACTGCCATGGGTTCTTGGTAATATATCAATATCACATGATAGAGGACGTATTTCCTCGATTTTTCTTCCATCAGGTCTTTTTTTATCTTTTAAAATCATTTTTCTAACAGTTTGTTTTTCATACAAATATATAGCATCATTTATTTGCAATAATTTTTCTTCATCATCTTTAAAATGGTCTTCTAAAATATCTGTAATCTTTTTTATATTTTCTTCTCTTGTTTGTTTATCATCTGTAAAAACAGCTTCTTCCATTTGTTCATTGCTAATAATCTCTTTAATTTCATTTAATAAATCATTAGATACTGAAAAATGTTCATATTCATGTTTAGGTTTTCCTACAACTTTTTGAATTTCAGAAAAAAATTCTATTATTTCTTGATTCACTTCATGAGCTTTATAAATTGCATTAATCATTATATCTTCTTTTACTTCATTGGCACCTGCTTCAATCATAATTACTTTTTCTTTTGTAGAAGCAACTGTCAAATTTAAATCAGATTTTTCTAATTGAATATTTGTAGGATTAATAATTAATTCATTATTAATCATTCCTATTTTAGTTGTAGCACAAGGTCCATCAAAAGGTATATCAGATATATGAGTAGCAAGAGCAGACCCTAACATTGCAAGCAATTCAGGAGAATTTTCTTGGTCAACACATAAAACTAAGTTATCTAATAATACATCATTTCTGTAATCTTTTGGAAAAAGTGGACGCATTGGTCTATCAATTACGCGTGAAGTTAAAATTGCATTTTCAGATGGTCTTCCCTCTCTTTTATTAAATCCTCCAGGTATTTTACCAGCAGCATACATTTTTTCTTCATATTCTACAGATAGTGGAAAAAAATCTATACCGTCTTTTGGCTTTTTTGAAGCAGTCACTGTAGATAAAACCACAGTATCTCCATATTGCATAAGTACAGCACCATTAGCTTGAGCACATACTCTATCTATTTGACAAATTAATTCTCTTCCAGCTAAATTCATTTTAAAAGTTTTATACATTTATTATTATCCTCATTCCTTATTATTTTATCATTTACTTTTATTCAAAAAAGGAACATGTTTTCTTTTCATCCTCTAAAGAAAAAATGTCCCCGTGTAATAAAGTATTACTTACGTAGATTTAATTTTTCAATTAATACTCTGTAACCATCTAAATCTGTTCTTTTATAATATGATAGTAATCCTTTACGCTGCCCTACAAGCGTTAACAAACCTTTACTTGAATGATGATCATTAGGATTATTTTTCAAATGTTCTGTTAGTTCAGTAATCCGTTCTGTTAAAAGTGCAATTTGTACTTCAGGAGAACCCGTATCACCTTCTTTTCTACCATATTGACGAATAATTTCACTCTTTTTTTCTTTTGAAATCATTTTTTCCTCCAAAAATTATTATACTTACGAAAAACTTAGACAATAGTTCGAGGATAAACATATATCCAAGCCTTACGCGATATAATTATTATATATATTAATAAGAATAATGTCAAGTAAAAAAATATTATGTTAGAGATATAATAACAATTAATGATAATTTTTTTTATTTTTTATTTCTGCAAATAATTGCTCTCATACATTCTTTATATTATTAACTATAATGAATAGTAATGACTCTATTCTTTCATCTTATCACTATTTATACCCTCTTTTATTTCATTTATTTCACCTACGAGCATATTGTCAAGTACTATCTTATACTTTTTTAATATTTCAAGCATATCATTTTGCAATTTATTGTATGTGTCTTCATCTAAGTTTGCAGCTTTTTTATAATTTTTTGATTTTTTATCATATACATTGTATATGTTTTCAATATTATTAATATAATTTTGAACTGTTCTTAATAATAATTCTTTATTATTTGTATTATTTTCATATTCTGATACAAATGCTTCTGCATTATCAAGATACTCTTGCAATTTTTCTTTATATTCATCTTTTATTTCTTTAACTAATTCTTCATATCGTGAATTATAATTATCATTTGTAACTACTGATTCATTTTCTACATCATAAATATATTTTAAATGATTAAGATTTTTATACTCTCCGCTTTGTATCTCACAAGTTGAACTTAATCTATCAACAGAAAGTGCTATATAATTAGTACTATTCTTGTTTTTATCACTTGTTATTATAACTGTAAATACAAAATAAAACTTACAATTAAAGTTTGGTATAAAATTTAAAATATGTGGTTTCATATTATCAAATTTGTCAATACTAATATAAATCTTTCTTGCATTCTTTTTATACACCTCTTCTCTTGCATATAATTTAAGTAGCTGTAATCCTCTATCTTTTATTATTTCATTTACTTGATTTGCAATTAATGTGTTTTCACCTACAATCTCTGGTATTTGTATGGTTACTCTCGCTTTATTATTTTCATCTATTTCCCAATTTTTTGTATACTCTGATTTCACTTTATTTATATAATAATAAGTAATATTATCAATCATAAGTGTTTGTGAAATATTAGGGTCTACATCAACTACAATAGGGCTTCCATTTAATACCTTTTGACCATACTCATTTACATAATACTCATTTATATACTTATTGCATTCAAGATACCCATCTTTATTAAAATAATACTCTTCAAATCTTCCATCAAAATCTAAATCAAGAGTAATCCATACATTATTTAATGGGTTTATGTTATTTTCAAAGCATATAATTCCTTTATAATCAGAGCCTATAACATAAGCAAAAATTGTGGCAGAAGATGCCACAACAAACATAATTGATAAAATAATTGTTCTATACAACTTCACTTAATACCCCAATACTTTTATTTGATTATTCATTTCTTCTCTAAATTTATTATTATATGCACTCATATCAACTGTTATCATATTAATAAGT
>JAUNSV010000034.1:0-2709 GCA_030539055.1 Eubacteriales bacterium
TTTTTTGTGCATAAATTGATATTATATTTCAAATGAATAATGAAAAAATAAAAGAATTCTTTGAGCATGCAAAAGACTTTTTTACAAAAGAGGAATTAGCACTTTATATAGAGTATTTTAATAAAGAAATATACCATGGAATAAATATTAATTTAAAAAAATTATCTTATTCTAATATTTCTATTAATGAAATAGAGTCAAAGTACAATTTAAAAAGAATTAATATATACGATAATAAAAATCAAGAAAAAAGTCATTATTACACATATATAGATTCAAATTCAAATAAACCAGGTAAAAGCATATTTTTTGATACTGGTTTATTTTATATTCAAGAACCATCTCAAATGAATGTAATACTACATTTAAATATACAAAAAAGTGATAAAATTCTTGATATTTGTGCATCACCTGGTGGAAAAGCTGTACAAGCACTAATGGAACTTGAAGAAGATAAAGGAGGCTTTCTTTGGGCAAATGAAGTAGATCAAAAAAGAGCCAAAATATTATCTTCTAATATAGAAAGAATGGGTTTTGCAAATTGTATAGTAAGCTCAATTAATATAAAAAAAATGGGACAAAATTTGTGCGGGCTATTTGATAAAATAATAGTAGATGCACCTTGCTCTGGAGAGGGAATGTTTAGGAAAGATCCTTTTGCAATAGAAGATTGGTCTATCAAAAAAGTAAAAAAATGCGTAGAAATGCAAAAAGAAATTATGAATAAAGCTTATTTCCTATTAAAAAACAATTCATATATTTCATATTCTACATGTACTTTTGAAAAAGAAGAGAATGAGGGTATTATACAATACTTATTAAATAAATATAAAGATTTAGAAGTAATAGAGGAAGCAAGAATATATCCTTTTTTAAGCAAATACAATAAAAAAAATATAAATAGTAATATACAAAATTTAATTTTGGGAGAGGGACATTACTTTTGCATATTAAAAAAGCATTAAATTTATATAATGATTTTGAAAAAGATAATTTAAATATCACTTTTTTTAATGAAAAATATGATATTATAAATTTTAGTGATAATTTATATTATATAAATAAAGAATATTTACATTTTTTAAATCAAAATATGCAAATACTTCGCTTCTGCCTTAAACTAGGAATTATAAAAAAGGACAGATTTGAACCCTCTTATGCTTTGTCGCACTATTTAAATATTAATAATGTAAAAAGATACACAAATTTAAGTGAAGAAGTATTAAAAAAATATTTAAATGGGCAAGTATTAAAAGAGAAAGAAGAATATGAAATAATTAGCAATGAGAGTATTGAATCAAACGCTTGGATATTAGTTTGCTTTAAATCAATTCCTATTAGTTTTTCAAAAAATGTAAATGGAGTTTTAAAGAATTTTCACCCAAAAGGTTTACGATTGTGTTGATAATTTATTTAAATAATGATAAAATGAAATGAATAATAAATAGCAATAAATATATATTATTTTGGAGGAATTATGTCAAAAAAAATAATAGACTTAATAAAAAATTTGGTTGATGAGGGTTCATTTATTGAGCTTGGTGGAAAGGCTGTATCTAAAGAGAATATAAGTAAAAATACATCTGAAGTTGAAAATGATGGAGTTATAACTGGATATGCAACAATAGACCTAAAACTAGTATATATTTATGCACAAGACGATTCAATTTTAGGTGCATCCATAGGCAAAATGCATGCAAAAAAAATTGTAAATATGTATAAAATGGCAATAAAAATGGGAGCTCCTATTATTGGCTTTGTTGGAAATGCAGGAATAAGAATAGAGGAGGGTCAAGATTCATTATTTTCTTTTGGAAAAATTTTGAAAGCGAAGTCAAGAGCAAAAGGAATCATACCTCAAATTAGTATAGTAACAAGTTGTGCTGGTGGTGGAAGCTCAATTTTATGTGAAATGAGTGATTTTTTATTTATGGAAGAAAAAGAAGCTAGACTTTTTACTATAGCACCTAATGCTATACCAGGTAATAAAAATGATGATAATACTAAAGCTAGTAATATGTCAAAATATGCTTTGGTAGATTATGTTTCTAATATGGATGATATTATAAAAAAAGTTAGAGAATTAATAATTTTACTACCATCTAATTCAGAGGATATAGATAATTATGATGAGAGTGAAGATGATATTAATAGACTAACTCCTAATGTTAAAAATATGGAAGTAATGGATATTATTAAAGAAATAGCAGATAATCATTACTATTTTGAATTAAAAAAAGAAGGTGGGATTGCTATAACAACAGGCTTCATACGAATCAACGGACAAACAATTGGAATTGTAGGTTCTATAAAGAAAGTATTGGGATACACTTCTATGAAAAAAGCCAAAAATTTTATTTATTTTTTGGATACATTCAATATTCCACTTCTGACAATCACAGATGTAGATAGTTTTAATCCAAATTGTGTTAGAGTAAATGAATTAGGTGTTATGGCTGGTAAATTAGCTAGAGCATATGTGGATGCAACAATTCCAAAAGTAACATTAATAAAAAATGCAAAATCTTTTGCAGGCTTTATTATGGGATCAAAGTGTCTTGATACAGATATAGTATATGCATTTGACAATTCACAAATTTCTGTTATGGATGAAAAAAGAGCTGTCGAATTATTGTATGCAAATGAAATAAATTTAGCAGAAGATAAAAATAAATTTTATGTACTATTAGTCAAAGAGTATGGACAAGA
>JAUNSV010000034.1:2719-9790 GCA_030539055.1 Eubacteriales bacterium
TATATAAAGAAGAAAAGTCATCAGCATTTGCAGCAGCTAAAAGAGATTTTATAGATGATATTATTAATGATAATGAAACAAGACAAAGAATAGTAACCTCATTTGAAATGCTATTTTCAAAAGAAGTATAAATAAAGAAAAGAGGTAAATATGGATTATACAATTTTTAATACTAGCCTTATTATTATATGTGTTATACTTGTAATATTAATGGTTATTATTACAAAAATAAAAAAGAAACAAGAAAATGAAGATAAAGAATTTTTAAAACTCAAAGAAAGCATTGATTCAAATAATAATATAAGTAATACACCAATACAAAGTATTAAAAAAGAAGTAAGTGATAGTGCTTTAGTAGCCACTATCAGTGCTGCAATTTGTTCATATTTAAATACAAGTAGTGATAAAATATCAATAAAGAAAATTCAAAAAAGCACAAATGAAATTTGTGCTCGTACAATAAAAAAGAGGAGATAAATATGGCAAAAGTAAAAATAACAGAAACAGTTTTAAGAGATGCACATCAATCTTTGATAGCAACTCGTATGCCAAGAGAAGAAATGGAGCCAATACTAGATGATATGGATAAAATAGGATATCATGCAGTTGAGTGTTGGGGAGGAGCGACATTTGATGCAGCTCTTAGATTTCTTAAAGAAGACCCCTGGGATAGACTTCGTATGTTCAAAAAACACTTCAAAAATACAAAACTTCAAATGTTATTTAGAGGCCAAAATATATTAGGATATAACCATTATGCAGATGACACAGTTGAATATTTTGTAAAAAAATCTATATCAAATGGAATAGATATTATAAGAGTGTTTGATTGTTTGAATGATATAAGAAATCTTAAAACAACTATAGATGCCACAAAAAAAGAGGGTGGACATATTCAAATAGCTTTTTCTTATACATTGGGAGAAGCTTATACATTAGAATATTGGGCTTCTCTTGCAAAAGAATTAGAGAATATGGGAGCAGATTCATTATGCATAAAAGATATGGCAGGTTTACTATTGCCATATGAAACAGAAAAACTAGTTAAAAAATTAAAAGAATCTACAAAATTACCAATAGAGTTACACACACATTATACATCTGGTATGGCTTCTATGTCTTATTTAAAAGGAATAGAAGCAGGAGCAGAAATAATAGATACAGCTGCTTCTCCATTTGCACTTGGAACATCACAACCTGCTACAGAAGTTATGGTAAAAGCACTAGAGAAAACTGAATATGATACAGGGCTAAATGTAGATAAATTAATAGAAGTAGCAAATTATTTTTTACCATATAGAGAGGAATGTATAAAATCTGGATTATTGAGTACAAAAGTTCTTGGAGTGAATGTAAATACTCTTAAGTATCAAGTGCCTGGTGGTATGCTTTCCAATCTTGTAAAACAATTATCCGATGCAGGAAAAGAAAATTTGTTGCAAGAAGTGCTTGAAGAAGTACCACGAGTAAGAAAAGATTTTGGAGAACCACCTTTGGTTACACCATCATCACAAATAGTAGGAACTCAAGCTGTGTTAAATGTATTAATGGGCGAAAGATACAAAATGGTACCAAAAGAGTCATACAAACTTGTTCATGGAGATTTTGGAACAAGTGTTAAACCAATGAATAAGGATATAGTAAAAAAGATATTGAAAGATGAAAAGCAAGTAACAGATAGACCAGCAGATCATATTGCACCAGAACTAAAAAAATATGAAAAAGAAATAGAAAATTATAAAGAACAAGATGAAGATGTGCTTACTTATGCACTTTTTCCAAAAGTAGCAACAGAATATTTTGAATATAGAAAAGCACAAAAAAGTGGTATAGATAGTAAAGAGTATAATAAAGAAAATAAATCTTATCCAATATAAGTAGGTAAAAATGGAAAATGAAATAAGTAAAAATTTTATTGAATTAGAAATAGAAAATGACTTAAAAAATGGAAGATATAAAGAAATAATAACACGCTTTCCACCCGAGCCAAATGGTTATCTTCACATAGGGCATGCAAAAAGTATATTGTTAAATTATGGACTAGCA
Source organism: Eubacteriales bacterium (assembly GCA_030539055.1). Lineage (GTDB taxonomy): Bacteria > Bacillota > Clostridia > Lachnospirales > Lachnospiraceae > UBA3633. The sequence continues at coordinate 4,766 of JAUNSV010000034.1, forward strand.
AAAGAATACAATGGACATTTTAATTTGCGTTTTGATGATACTAATCCTACAAAAGAGAATGAAGAATTTGTAAAATCTATAGTGGAAGATGTAGAATGGCTAGAAGCAAAATATGAGGGAGAAATTCATTTTGCTTCAAATTATTTTGATAAAATGTATGAGTGTGCTGTACTTTTAATAAAAAAAGGATTAGCTTTTGTATGTGATTTAAATGCAGATGAAATAAAAAATTATAAAGGTGATTATAATACAAAAGGAACAAATTCTCCTTATAGAGAAAGAACTATAGAAGAGAATCTTTTACTATTTGAAAATATGAAAAATGGTAAGTATTTAGATGGAGAAAAAGTACTAAGAGCAAAAATAGATATGGCTAGCCCAAATATCAATATGCGAGACCCAGTTATTTATAGGATATTAAGAGCATACCACCATAATACAAAAGATAAATGGATAATTTATCCTATGTATGACTTCGCTCACCCAATTGAAGATGCTATAGAGCATATTTCACACAGCATTTGCACACTAGAATTCGAGGATCATAGACCATTTTATGAATGGGTAGTAAACAATTGTGATTTTGAAATTAAACCAAGGCAAATAGAATTTTCAAAATTATATTTGACAAATGTTATTACAGGAAAAAGATATATAAAAGAGTTAGTCGATAAAAAAATAGTTGATGGCTGGGATGACCCAAGGCTAGTAACTATATCTGCATTAAGAAGAAGAGGGTATACATCAAATTCTATAAAAAAATTTGTAGAATTAGCTGGTGTATCAAAAGCAAATTCATCTTGCGACTATTCAATGTTAGAGTATTGTATTCGTGAAGACTTAAAATTATCTTCAAAAAGAATGATGGCAATAATAGACCCAATAAAATTGATTATAGAAAATTATGAAGAAAATGAAATTGAAGAATTAGAAATACCAAACAATATGGAGAATGAAAACCTAGGAAAAAGAACAATAAAATTTGGCAAAGAATTATGGATAGAAAGAGAAGATTTTATGATTAACCCACCACCAAAGTATTATAGGCTTTTTGTTGGTAATGAAGTACGCCTTATGGGTGCTTATTTTGTAAAAGCAACTAGATATGACACAGATGATAAAGGCAATGTTACTACTGTGTATGCTACATATGATAAAAAAACAAAATCTGGTTCTGGTTTTAATGAAAGAAAAGTAAAAGGCACAATACATTTTGTAGAATGTACAAGTGCAAAAGAAGTTCAAGTTAATTTATACGAGAATATAGTCAATGAAGAAAAAGGAAAATTAAATGAAGATGGTACTTTAAATTTGAATCCAAATTCATTACTTGTAAAAAAAGCATTTGTGGAAGAAGCTTTGGGGAATGCTAAACCTTATGAAAAATTTCAATTTGTAAGAAATGGATATTTTTCTGTAGACCCAAAAAATTATAGTGAAAAAAATATTATTTTCAATAGAGTTGTGAATTTAAAATCATCTTTTGATCCAAAGAAGGTAGAAAGATGAACTTGCAAGATATAGAATTTGAATTACACACTCATACGATTCAATCGGGGCATGCGTATGGCACATTTACCGAAATGGTAAAGGAAGCAAAAGATAAGGGATTAAAAGCAATAGGTATCACGGACCACGGGCCAGCACTTCCCGATGCACCATATTATTTTTATTTTCAAAACTTAAAAGTATTGCCTAGGAATTTATTTGGTATAGATGTGTTAGTTGGAGCAGAATTAAATTGTATAGATTATAAAGGTACACTGGATTTAGATGAAGAAAGAATAAAAAATCTAGACATAAGATTAGTAGGGCTTCATACACCAGCTTACAAAATAGGTAATGAAGAAGAGAATACAAGTGCATATTTAAATTTATGCAAGAACCCACAAATTGATTGCATAGTGCATCCAGACGATTCAAATATCCCTGTGGATTATGAAAAATTAGTAAAGTGTGCAAAAGAACACGATGTATTATTGGAAGTAAATAATAATTCACTTCGTGCAATATGGAAAAAGAATGTAAGAGAAAATTTGATTATTATGCTAAATTTATGCAAGAAATATGATAACAAAGTAGTACTCGCATCCGATGCACATTATATGAGTGATATAAAAAATTTGCAAAATTGTATAGATATTTGCAAAGAAGTAGGTATAAAAAGTGATAATATAGTAAATTTTCAATATTCACAGTTTAAGGAGTTTATTAATAGTAAGAGAAAAAATGAAAGAGGTTTATGATGATGAGTAATTATTATGAAAAGTGTTAAGAGCAAAAAAACTATAAATCATAATTATACTTTTATTGATTTATTTGCTGGAATAGGGGGATTCCATATAGCGATGAATCAATTAGGTGGGGAATGTGTATATGCTGCTGAATGGGATATTAATTCTAGAAAAACTTATAAAGCAAATTTTTATAACGAGACAAATTTATTCGATAGTTTAGGGAATGCAACAGATAATTTTGCATCTGATATCACTAAAGTGGATGTAAATTCTATTCCTGATCATGATATATTATGTGCAGGATTCCCATGCCAGCCTTTTTCTCAAGCTGGATTAAAAAAAGGTTTTAACGATACAAGAGGAACACTTTTTTTTAATATTCTTGAAATTATTAAAGCTAAACAACCAAAAGCATTTTTATTGGAAAATGTAAGAGGATTATTAAATCATGATAAAGGAAAAACATTTTCAATAATTGAACGAGAATTAAAAGAGTTGGATTATACATTTCATTTTAAAGTAATAAAGGCATCTGAACACAATTTGCCACAACATAGACCAAGATTATATATAGTTGGTTTTCGAAAAGATATATTAGATGATTTTGATTTTCCTGAATCTGTACCACTTACAAAAACGATGAGTGACATATTTGATGGTGCAGAAGTAAATAAAACCATTGGTTATACATTGCGTGTAGGAGGAAAACATTCGGCATTGTCAGATAGAAGGAATTGGGATGGGTATTTAGTTAATGGTAGTGTAAGACGAATAAAACCAAAAGAAGGCAAACGAATGCAAGGATTTTCTGATGATTTTATTTTTCCTGTCAGTGATTCTGTAGCAATGAAACAGTTAGGAAATAGTGTAGCTATTCCAGTTGTTTTTTCTATTGGAAAAAACATTATTAAGGTGCTGGAGGAAAATTAATGATAAGCTTAAATCGTGGAGAATGGTCTGAATTATATGTGGTATTATTTTTACTTATTGAACCAAAATTAGAAATTGTTGATGAAAAATTAAATACTATAGAAAAAGGAATTTTTGAAATTAGGAAAATTATTTTAAATGCCAATGATAAATTAGAGTATTGCATTGAAAAGAACTCAGTTTATGTATATATGAATTTTATTGAATATAATAAAATGTCAATCAATGAAGTTAATGAAATATGTAAAAAAATTTACAAAGGAATTATCAATAATAATAAAACATCTGGAGCATTTAGTATTATAGGTGTGGATACATTTTTAGGGAAATTTTCTAATGGTGAAATAATAAAAGGGAAATCAATACAAAAGGAAGATATTGAAACCATTGTATTTGATAATAAAAAATTAAAAGATGTAAATTTAAAGTATAGCATAAAATCTTTATTAGGAAGGCCTGCTACTTTGTTAAATTCAAGTCAACATACAAATTTCAGATATTCTGTAACAAATATTAGTAAAGAAGATATTAAAGTGATTAATTCAATAAACACTAGAACTAAGTTGCTTGACAGAATGGCAGAAATTGAAGAAAAAGATGGAATTATATTATTTGATAAAGTTGTTTCGCCGACTTTTGATTATAATCTTAGAATGGTAGACAGCAATATGCCAGAGTATTTAGGGAATATGTTGTTATCGTCTTATGCAAATAATGAAAAAGATTTAAAAGAATTATTTTTACATCATATACCTAAAATAGACAAAAACTTTGCTATAAAAAAATTAGAGGATCTACTCAGTGCTATATGTTTCTCTTTTATACCTAGCGAAAAATGGGGTGGGCATCAGTCTGTAAATGGAGGGTTTTTAATTGTTAATACTGATGGAAAGATTCTTGTCTTGGATTTGGTTTATTATAAACAACATGTATTAAATTATCTAGTTAATAATACAAAATTGGATTCACCAAGTTCTACTAGATATCATATGTTTGAATTATATGAAGAAAATGGAAGAGTATATTTTACATTAAATTTGCAAATACGTTATAAAAATTTATGAGTGATATAAAAAATTTGCAAAATTGTATAGATATTTGCAAAGAAGTAGGCATAAAAAGTGATAATATTGTAAATTTTCAATATGCACAGTTTAAGGAGTTTATTAATAGTAAGAGAAAAAATGAAAGAGGTTTATAATGCAAACAAAGGGTAGCAAAGATTTTATATCAAATAGAGAATGGCTTACTTCTGCCACACAAAATGAAAATATCATCTTGCGTGGTGTTTCTGCATTGGAATACTTACAACTTTTTGTGGGATATTACGATGAAGAGAATATTGATGTGTACGCAAAGAATGTTGGATTTTATAGCAACATTCAATATCATATTGTAGATTCTTTTGATAATATAGAATATTTTAAGCAAAATAATGTGCTTTGTTCAACATTCAATCAAGCTATAAAAGATATTCTTTCAGATTCAGATGGAGATACACAAGCTCTTGTTGAATCATTAAGCAGATATTATACTACGCATAATGAAAGTTTTGATGGCTTACAAGTATTGGAAAATAAAGAAGAATTTGAAGAATTAAAAATTTGGGCTAAAAACTATTATAGTGATGGGGTGGAGTAAAAATGAATTTATCACAAATAAAAAGAGAGAAAATGTTAAAATTTCTTAATGACTTAAAAGAAAAAAACATAAATGATATTGAAGCAATTAAAGAAATCAATGAAATTTATACAGAATTAACATCAAAAAAATATGGTCTTGTGTGGGAGGAACACGAAGAGCAAGTTGATGTTGATATGAATACAAAAATTCCAGTTTTTACAGAAGTCAAAGAAAA
>JAUNSV010000009.1 GCA_030539055.1 Eubacteriales bacterium
TTTTCCATTAAAAACATATAATATTCTTAGAAATTATAATAATTTTATATTTATTCCTATAATTTTTATAAAAATATAAAACAAATCCGAATTAAAGTATTGTAATATTTTTTTATAAATTTTTAATATTTCTCTTTAACATCCACATATACATAATTTATATTTCTAAATATCATTTTAATATTTTTCACACTATCTATATTTACAATTTTGAATACTATATTTTACTATAATTTTATCTATATCTATATATATAATTTTGTATATTATTTTTTTAAAGTAATTTACCTACTTCCAATATTAAATATTTTTTATTATATTTTAATTTACTTCATATTTATATTCCAATTTCTGAATACCAAGCAAGTATTTTGCTTGATATTTTATTTTTATATGTTATAATTTAATTCTTAATTTTAATATAGAAAGGGCTTTTATGGTAGAATTAGATAATCTAAAAATTAATTTACAAAAATATGAAGCTATTTTACAAGAAATAAATGCTTCACTAAATTTGGATCAAAAAAAAGAAAGGCTTATAGAATTAGATAGAGCAATGGAAGAACCTACTTTTTGGACCAATATAGAAAAAGCAAATATGCTTTCCAAAGAAAGCTCAAATATAAAAAATGATATAAACACATTTAAAAATTTATCACAAGAGTACGAAGATATTTTTACAATGATAGAAATTGCAAATGAAGAAAATGATGCCTCACTTATTTCAGAAATAAAAAATATGGTTCAAGTTTTATCAAAAAAAATAGAAGATATGCGTACAAAACTTTTATTGTCTGGTGAGTTTGATTCTTTAAATGCTATTATTAAATTGAATGCTGGTGCTGGTGGTACAGAATCTTGTGATTGGTGTTCTATGCTATACAGAATGTATAATCGTTTTGCAGAATCTAAAGGTTACACATTTAAAGTATTAGATTATTTAGAGGGCGATGAAGCTGGTATAAAATCTGTTACTTTTGAAATATGTGGTGAATATGCTTATGGATATTTTAGATCAGAAAATGGTATTCATCGACTTGTTCGTATTTCACCATTTAATGCACAAGGAAAAAGGCAAACATCTTTTGTATCATGTGAAGTAATGCCAGACATAGAGGAAGATTTAGATATAGAAATAAAAGATGAAGACTTGAAAATGGATGTATACCGTTCTAGTGGTGCTGGTGGTCAGCACATCAATAAAACTTCGTCTGCTGTTAGATTAACTCATATTCCTACTGGAATAGTAGTTGCTTGCCAAGAGGAAAGATCTCAATTCCAAAACAGAGATAAAGCTATGCAAATGTTAAAAGCAAAATTATTTATTATGAAAAAACAAGAAAATGACAAGATGTTACTTGGCATAAGAGGCGAGCAAAAGGAAAATGGCTGGGGTTCACAAATTCGCTCTTATGTATTGCAACCCTATAGAATGGTAAAAGATCTTAGAACAGGAGAAGAAACATCAAATACGGAAAGCGTTCTAGATGGTAATATAGGAAAATTTATTTCTTCCTATTTAAAGTGGATTCAACTTGGCTCGCCCGATAGAAAAGTTCAAGCAGGTAATTAATTCATATGCATAATAAAGTATATAAAAAGATAGATGTTTTGAATCAATCATTATGGAGTGGAATATTTTTATTTAGTATTCCGCTCATTTTATCTAATTTACTACAAGTATTATTCAATATGGCAGATGTTTGTGTGGTTGGAAAATTTGCAGGCTCCCTCGCTTTGGGTGCTGTAGGTTCAACTACTGTACTAATAACACTTACTACAGGGCTTTTAATTGGTATGGGTTCAGGTGTAAATGCTGTAGTAGCATTATACCTTGGAGCCAAAGACAACAAAAATGTTTCAAAAGCAATTCAATCATCATTTGTAATATCTTTTGTTATGGGATTATTACTAATGGCTCTTTTTATTTTATTTTCTAAATCCATTTTACTTTCAATGGGTACAAAGAATGAATTAATTGATGATGCTTTATTATATTATAGGATATATTTGCTAGGAACTCCTGCTTTATCATTATACAATTTCTCAGGATCTGTAATAAGTGCTTCTGGAGATACCAAAAGACCATTAAAATTTTTATCAATAGGTGGTTTAGTAAATATTATTTTAAATCTAATATTTGTTATTATTTTTAAAATGTCAGTAGTTGGTGTAGCAATAGCTAGTATAGTGTCTCAATATTTATCATCATACTTATGTATGAATCATATAATAAAGACTAAAGAGAATTTTAATTTAAATTTAAAAGAATTAAAAATTGATAGAGTAATGGCACTAAGAGTACTTGCTATTGGTATTCCATCAGCTATTCAATATGCATTATTTTCTTTTGCAAATTTGTTTGTTCAATCAGCTGTCAATTCTTTTTCACATATATTTGTTGAGGGTAATGCAGCTGCTGTAAATGGTGAGAGTATTCTTTTTCAAATGATGGATGCAATTTATATTGCTTCAACTACATTCATAGCACAAAATTTGGGAGCAAAAAATAAAAATAGAATTTTAAAAGCTTATTGGATATGTATTTTTTACTCTTCTTTCTTGGGCCTTATTGGTGGAGTTTTAATTTATTTTTTTAGATATCCATTTTTATCTTTATTTACAAATGATATTGAAGTAATTGAGGCTGGAACTGCAAGAATTATTGTAATGTTGTTATCATTATGGATATCACCTTTTATGGATTGCTCAGCTGCCTGCTCTAGAGGTCTTGGAAAAGGAATTATGCCAGCTCTTTTTATTATTTTAGGTACAGTAGTTTTTAGATTAATATGGATTTTTTATGTATTTCCTAATAATCATAATATTTTTACATTATATTATTTATTTCCTATTTCATGGATTATCACTGGTATTATGGAAACAATATATTTCTTTTATTGCTTTAAAAAAATAAAATTTACTTAATAATGAAAAAAAAAATATTTAAAACTTATATTTTAATATTACAATTAGGTATTACTATGATTAGCTCAATAGTAATAGGGCTAATTATTGGCTTATGTATTAAACATTTTTTCAAATTAGATATAATTATTATTTTTTTATTATTTGGCATAATATCTGGATTTATAAATTCATATAAATTAATAAAATCAACTCACGATTTAGGAAAAAGTTCTATTTCTAAAAGCCTAGGAAGTGTAAAAAGTGAAATGGAAGATAAATTCAAATGAATATAATATTTAAGGAAGCGAATTTTGAATTAATAATTAAAAAATCAAAATTTATTTCGTATTCTTATCCTATATTTTCAGAAGAAGAGGCAATACAAAAAATAAATATTATAAAAAAGAAGCATTATGATGCAAAACATAATACCTTTGCTTATATTATGGGAGAAGATGGGTCTATAATAAAATATAATGATGACAAAGAACCACAAGGGACTGCAGGGAAGCCAATTTTAGATATAATGCATAATAATTTTTTAACTTACTCTCTTATTATTGTTACAAGATATTTTGGTGGTATATTACTTGGCACATCAGGGCTAATACATGCATATAAAGATAGTGCAAAAGGTGTAATAAAAGAAAGTATTATTTTACCAATAAAAAAATCAATAAGAATAAAAATATTAATACAATATGATTATATCAATATAATAAAAAGATTTATTGATGAAGTATCAAAAAGAGATATTTATTTATTAAATGAATTGTATGAAGAAGAAGTAGAAATGTTATTTTCAGTAGATATTAATGAGATAGAATATTTTAATCAACAAATTATTAATTTAACAAAAGGAAAAATAAAATTTAATCAATTAGATATTATAAATTATGTTTATTATGATAAAAAAGTACATATATTGAAATAATTTTCTTCATATGATATAATTAAAAGTTCGTAAATTTAAGAGAGGAATATATGACAAATAGAGAAGATATAAGGAATATAGCTATTATTGCACATGTAGACCATGGTAAAACAACATTGGTTGATGAATTACTCAAACAATCTGGTACATTTAGAGAAAATCAAGAAGTAGCAATAAGAGTAATGGATTCAAATGATTTAGAAAAAGAAAGAGGAATTACTATTCTTTCAAAAAATACAGCAATAAATTATAAAAATACAAAAATAAATATAGTTGATACTCCAGGTCATGCCGATTTTTCTGGTGAAGTAGAAAGAATATTAAAAATGGTAAATGGAGCTTTATTAATTGTTGATGCATACGAGGGAGTTATGCCTCAAACAAGATTTGTGCTAACAAAAGCTCTTGCACTAAATTTACCTATTATGGTATGTATCAATAAAATAGATAGACCACAAGCAAGACCAGAAGAAGTAGTAGAAGAAGTATTAGAACTGTTTTTGGAATTAGATGCACCAGACAGTCAACTTGATTGCCCATTTATTTTTATGTCAGCCAAACAAGGATTTGCAAAAAAGAATCTTTCAGATGAAAGTACTTCTATGATTCCACTATTTGATACAATTTTAGATTATATTCCATCTCCAAAAGGCGATGAAAATGCACCATTCAAAATGCTTATTTCTACAATAGATTATAATGATTTTGTAGGAAGAATAGGAATAGGTAGAGTAGAAAATGGTTCAATCAAAATAAATGATGAAGTGTATGTAGTTAATCATCATGATGAATCAAAAAAGAAAAAAGTAAGAATTACTAAATTATATATATTTGAGGGGCTAAAACGAGTAGATGTTCAAAATGCAAAATTTGGTGATATTATTGCTATTTCTGGTATAGAAGATTTGATTGTAGGAGATACACTTTGTAATCAAAATGATTTAACTCCTATGATCTTTCAAAAAATATCAGAGCCTACTATTTCTATGAATTTTTGTGTTAATGACTCTCCACTTGCTGGTACAGAGGGAAAGTTCATTACATCAAGACATATAAGAGAAAGGTTAATGAAAGAATTAAATACAGATGTATCTTTGAGAGTGGAAGAAACAGACTCTACAGATGTATTTAAAGTAAGTGGAAGAGGAGAGTTACACCTTTCTATATTAATAGAATCTATGCGTAGAGAGGGATACGAATTTGCTGTGTCAAAAGCAGAAGTAATATATAAATTTGATGAAAATAATAAAAAATTAGAGCCTATGGAAGTCGCATACATAGATTTACCAGAAGAATTTTCTGGAGCAGTTATTCAAAAATTAACTATGCGTAAAGGTGTATTAAATAATATGACAAAAACAGCAAATGGTTATACAAGACTAGAATTTAATATTCCATCTAGAGGACTAATTGGATACAGAGGAGAATTTTTAACAGATACAAAAGGTAATGGAGTATTAAATACTGTTTTTTCAAATTATGGTCCTTTTATGGGTGAATTAACATATAGACCAACTGGTTCATTGATTGCATTTGAAGCTGGAGAAGCAGTTACATATGGTTTATTCAATGCACAAGAGAGAGGTTTATTATTTGTAAGCCCAGGCGAAAAAGTTTACTCTGGAATGGTTGTTGGTCAAAATCCAAAAGCAGAAGATATAGAAGTAAATGTTTGCAAAATGAAACATCTTACAAATACAAGAGCCTCAGGTTCAGATGATGCATTAAAATTGGTACCAAAAAAAATAATGTCATTAGAGCAATGCCTAGAATTTATAGATACAGATGAATTACTTGAAGTAACTCCAAAATCTTTACGCATAAGAAAAAAGATTTTAGATCCAACACTTAGAAAAAGATCTGGTCAAAAAAAATAATTTATGAAAAACAATAATACAAAATCAACATATGTAAGCCCACTTGCAAAAAGATATTCATCAAAAGAGATGTCTTATTTATTTAGTGAAGAAAAAAAAATTAAGACATGGAGGCTTTTATGGATTTCTTTAGCAAAAGCAGAAAAAAAATTAGGATTAAATATTTCAAAAGAACAAATAGATGATTTAATAAAATATAAAAATGATATAAATTTTAATAAAGCAAATGAATACGAAAAAGAACTTAGGCATGATGTGTTTGCTCATATAAAAACATATGGTGATATAGCTAAAAAAGCAAAAGGAATTATACATCTTGGAGCTACTTCTTGCTATGTAGGAGATAACACAGATATAATAATACAAAAAGAAGCACTATTATTATTAAAATCAAAGTTACTATTATTAATTCAAATTTTATCTAAATTTTGTGATAAATATAAAAGCACTCCAACTTTATCATTTACTCATTTTCAACCAGCTCAACCAACAACAATTGGGAAGAGAGCTTCTTTATGGTTATATGATTTATATATAGACTTTAATGATTTATGTTTATTAGAAGAAAATATTAAATTTCTAGGTTGCAGAGGTACTACAGGAACAGAAAGCTCATTTTTGGAATTATTTAATGGTTCAAATAAAAAATGTATTGAGTTAAATGAATTAATAAAAAAAGATTTTAATTTTAAAGAAATTCATCCTATATCAGCTCAAACATATACTAGAAAAATGGACTACAAAATTATGGCACTACTTTCTTCAATAGCACAATCATCACACAAGTTTTCAAATGATTTAAGATTACTTCAACACTTAAAAGAAATAGAAGAACCATTCAATAAATTGCAAGTAGGTTCTTCTGCTATGCCTTACAAAAGAAATCCTATGAGGTGTGAGAGAATTGCTTCTTTAAGCAATTTTGTAATGAGTAATATTAATAACGCTCTTTATACAGCATCATCACAATGGTTCGAACGCACTCTTGATGACTCAGCTAATAGAAGATTATCTATATCAGAGAGCTTTCTTGCTACAGATGGTATAATTAATTTATATATTAATATTTTAGATGGGCTTGTTGTAAATAAAAAAATGATAAATAAACATATTAATGAAGAATTGCCATTTTTAATCACAGAAAATATTATGATGAATGAAGTTACAAAATATCATAAGGACAGACAAAAAATTCATGAAGTAATAAGAAAACTTTCTATAGAAGCAGGCGAGCATATAAAAAAAGAAGGAAAAGAAAATAATTTAATAGAATTATTGATAAAATCAAAAGATTTACATATAAATGAAGATGATATTAAAAAAATAATGAATCCCAATTTATACATAGGCAGGTCTAAAGAACAAGTAGAAGATTTTTTAAATAATTATATTAAGCCATTACTAAAAAAATATTCAAAAGAAAAATATAAAAACAAAATAATAATAGAAGTATAAATAATAAAGGAAAAAATGGAAAAAAATTTGAATACACATACGAATAAAGTAACAAAATTAGAAAGAATAATAGCAATTTTAGCTCTGGTTTTAATTTTTATTTTTATTATTATTTCAATATATGGAGCTATAATTGGTAACGAAAAAATATTTTTAGGCTTCATTTTTGCAACTTTAATATTTTCTATTGCTTCACTACTTTTTGTATGGAAAAAAAGAAGAAGTATTAATAAAAATTTTTATCAAGGAGAATAACTATGACAACAGCAGTAGTAGGTGCCAATTGGGGCGATGAGGGAAAAGGTAAAATAACAGATATGTTGGCAAAAGATGCAGACATAGTTATTAGATACCAAGGTGGAGCAAATGCAGGTCATACTATAATAAATAATTATGGTAGATTTGCATTACATACTTTGCCATCTGGAGTTTTTTATGATCACACAACAAATATAATTGGCAATGGAGTTGCACTAGATATAACTAAATTTTGTGATGAAATGTCTAATTTAATTGATTTAGGTGTACCAACACCAAAAGTATTAATATCAGACAGAATTCAAATCGTAATGCCTTACCATAAAGAAATAGATTGTTTTGAAGAAGAAAGATTAAAAGGCGAAATGTTTGGTTCTACAAAATCTGGTATAGCTCCTTTTTATTCCGATAAATATGCAAAAATTGGTTTTCAAGTAAGTGAACTTTTTGATGATGATATTTTAATACCACATTTAAAAAAAGTATTGGAAATAAAAAATGTACTATATGAAAATTTATATAATAAACCAAAACTTTCATTATGCGATATGGTAGAAAAAACACATTATTATAGAGATGAAATAAAAAAATATGTGTGTGATACTAACGAGTTTTTGCAAGAAGCAATAAAATCAAATAAAAGAATTTTATTGGAGGGTCAATTAGGCACACTTAAAGACACAGATTTTGGAATATATCCAATGGTCACATCTTCTAATACTCTAGCTGGTTATGCATCTGTAGGAGCTGGTATTCCACCATATGAAATAAAAGAAATAATAGCAGTAACTAAAGCATATTCTTCTGCAGTAGGGCAGGGAGAATTTGTATCTGAATTATTTGGAACTCAAGGCGAAGAATTAAGAAAAAGAGGTGGAGACAAAGGCGAATATGGAGCTACTACACATCGCCCTAGAAGAGTTGGTTGGTATGATACAGTAGCATCAAGATATGGTGTAAAAACGCAAGGAGCTACTTGTGTTGCACTAACTGTATTAGATGTATTATCTTATCTTGATGAAATAAAAGTATGCGTTGCTTATAATATTAATGGTGAAGAAACAAAAAAATTTCCTACTACTCCTTTACTAAAAAAATCACAAGCTGTATATAAAACTTTTAAAGGCTGGAAGTGTGATATAAGAGGTATAAGAGAATATGATAAATTACCAAAAGAATGTAAAGAATATGTAGAATTTATAGAAAAAGAAATAGATACAAAAATTAAATATATTTCAAATGGACCAGGAAGAGATGAAATAATATATAGGAGTTAATAATGAAAGATAGAGTATGGGAAGAAATATCTATATCCAATTTAAAACATAATGTAGAAATAATAAAATCATTAGCACCACAAAAAACACTTTTTCTTCTTATGAAAGATAACGCATATGGGCATGGAGCAATAGAAATAACTAAAGCACTTCAAAGTGATAAAGATATTGCAGGATATGCAGTAGCTTCAATTGATGAAGCACTAAATTTAAGAAAAGCAAATATTACAAAAAATATTATTATCATTAGCCATACATATAAAAAAAGATTTGAAGAAGTAGTAAATAATAATATCATTCAAACAGTATCTACTTTTGATGAAGCAAAAGAATTAAGTGATATTGCAACAAAAAAAGAATTAAACGCTCGAATCGAAATAGCACTTGATACAGGTATGGGAAGAATAGGATTTTTGATAGATGATGAGAGTAATATACAATATGCTTTATCAGAAATAAAAAAAATAAATAATCTACCAAATTTATCTATCCATGGATTTTTTTCACATTTCTCTGTAGCAGATGAAGATTTTGAGCATAATATTTTAGATAAAAATTATACCGATATGCAAGAAGAACTATTCAATAATTTTCTTGAAAAAATACAAAACGAGGAAATTAAATACAAGTATTCTTCTATTTCAAATTCGGCTGGAATTTTAAATAAATATGGTAAAAATGCAAGTACTATAAGACCTGGAATTATTTTATATGGTATATCACCAAGTGAATACTTAGATAAATTTGATTTTAAACCTATAATGCAAATGAAAGCAAGAGTTATGTATATTAAAGAAGTAGAAGCACAAAAATCTATTTCTTATGGCAGAACTTATATCACAAAAGAAAAAATGAAAATAGCAACTGTATCTGTAGGGTACGGAGATGGTTATCCTAGGACAGCTTCTAATAAAGCTTATGTCATTATTAATAACAAAAAATGTAATATTATTGGAAGAGTTACTATGGATATGATAATGGTTGATATTACAAATGTAGATGTAAAATTGTATGATGAAGTAATACTAATAGGTTCATCTGAAGATGAAAGTATATCATTAAAAGAATTATGTAATATTACAGGTGATTTTACATATGAAATATTAACTAGAGTGAATCACAGAGTAGAAAAAATATATATTTAAATATGATAATAAGTACTATAAAAAAATTTGCAAATAACAAAACATTTATTGTAATGGCATTATCATTAGCTATTCCAGTTGCTATACAAAATTTGTTAAATACTTCTATTAATTTAATTGACTCTTTTATGGTAAGTTCACTCACAGCAGCTTCAGTATCGGCTGTTGGTATGTCCAATAAATTTTTTTATGCTTTTAATTGTATTCTATTTGGATTAGTGTCTGGTGGGTGCATTTTTACATCTCAATTTTATGGAGCTAAAGATTATGTAGGTATAAAAAAAGTTTTTTCTATAACATTAATAATTTCATTTCTTGTAGGATTAATATTTTTTATTATTACATTTTGTAATCCAATTTTTGTAATAAAAATTTTTACAAATAGAGAAGAAATAATAAATGAGGGTTGGAAATATTTAAAAATAGTGTGTTTATCATATTTGTTAGCACCTCTTATTATGACATCACTTTTGATATTAAGATCAATGGGCAAAGTAAAAATAGCTGTCATTGTATCTATATGTAGCATTTTAGTAAATATAATATTAAACTACTTGCTTATAAATGGTAATTTGGGATTTCCTAGATTAGAAGTAAGAGGTGCAGCAATTGCTACTGTATTTGCTCGGATAGTAGAAGTTATAATATATTATATATATTTATTTAAAACAGACAAGGAATTATTTTCTAATATAAAAGAAATATTTTCATTTGATATTTCATATTTTAAAAAAATGCTACCGTTCACTATTCCTGTAGTAATAAATGAATGCTTGTGGGGAACAGGAAGTGCTTTATATTTTGTAGCATATGGAAGACTTTCTACAGAAAGTTCTGCTGCTCTAACTATTGTAAGTGTTATACAAGATATGATTTTTACATTTTTTATTGGAGTAGGCTCTGCATCCACAACTATTATTGGGAATACACTAGGAGCTGGTGAATTCAAAAAAGCAAAAGAGTATGCACATAATATGATTATTATCGCTTTAGCAATGTCTATATTTGTAGGTGTATTTTTATTTTTGATGACACCTTTAGTTGTATCACTTTATAGTAATTTAGGTATAAATGTACAAAATCTTATAAGGAATATGCTTTTAATTACTTTAATATATGTTCCATTTAGAAGTATAGACTTTTTAATGATATGTGGAATATTTAGACCTGGAGGAGATACTACAGTTAGTATTTTTCTTGATTGCGGTTCTATGTGGCTAGTAGGAATTCCAATTGCATTTTTAGGAGTGTATGTATTTAAATTAAACACAATTTTATTATTTTTTATGGTCAATATAGAGTGTGCATTAAAAACAATAGGAAGTATGATAAGGTTTTTTCAATATAAATGGATAAAAAATGTAATATATTAAAATATCATAGGAGTAAAATATGTCAGGACATTCAAAATTTAATAATATTAAACATAGGAAAGAAAAAAATGATCGAGCAAAAGGAAAAATATTTACCATAATAGGTCATGAATTATCAATGGCTATTAAACAAGGTGGAGCTGATCCCAATACAAATTCAAAATTAAGAGATGTAATAGCAAAAGCAAAACAAAATAATATGCCTAATGATACAATAGAAAAAGGAATAAAAAAAGCACAAGGCTCTCTTGATAGTGTAAATTTTGAAGAATTAACTTATGAGGGTTATGGAGTAGGGGGAGTAGCAATTATTGTAAATGCTCTTACAGATAATAAAAATCGTACAGCATCAGATGTTAGAAGTGCTTTCACAAAAGGGAATGGTAATCTTGGGACAACAGGCTCTGTATCATTTTTATTTGATAAAAAAGGTCAAATAATAATATCAAAAGAAGATTGTGATTTATCATTTGATAAATTAATGGAAATTATAATAGAAATAGGAGCAGAGGATTTGCAAGAGGAAGATGAGATATATGAAATAATCACATCACCAGATGATTTTACTAAAGTAAGAGAGGGTTTAGAAAAAAACAATATAAAAATAGAAGAAGCAAATATAAATATGATACCAAATACTTATGTTTCAATAGTTGATGAAGAAAATGAAAAACTACTTAGGAGAACTATAGACTTATTAAATGAATCTGATGATGTAAAAGATGTATTTACGAATTGGGAAGAAGAATAAAATATTTTTATGAATAATTTATTTGATTATGCTAATGAAAAAATGAAAGAAAAAGAATCACCCTTAGCTTCAAGAATAAGAGCAATTGATTTATGTGATATAGTAGGTCAAGAGCATATTTTAAGCGAGGGTAAATTATTGTATAGAATAATCAAAGCAGATAAAATAACCTCTATAATATTATATGGACCTCCTGGTTGTGGAAAAACAACAATAGCAGAGGTTATTGCACATTCTACTATGTCCAACTTTAAAAAAATTAATGCTACTACTTCTGGCAAAAAAGATATGGAAGAAATAGTAGATTTTGCAAAAGAACAAATTGCTATTAATAATAAAAGAACAATTATATTTATTGATGAAATACATAGATTCAACAAAATACAGCAAGACTTTTTACTTCCTTATGTAGAAGATGGCACTTTAATACTAATTGGAGCCACTACAGAAAATCCATATTTTGAAGTAAACAATGCTTTATTATCTAGGTCAAGAGTGTTTGAATTGCACTCACTTACTAAAGATGATATAAAAAAATTGTTAATTAGAGCTATAGGAGATAAAGAAAAAGGATTAGCTTCACTCGATATTAAAGTGAGTGATGAAGCAATAGATTTTTTATCTTTTGCATCAGATGGAGATGCAAGAAATGCACTTAATGCGTTGGAACTAGCCTCGCTTACTACAAAAAGAAGTGAAGATTCTTATATTCATATAGACTTAGAAATAGCAAAATCATGCATAGGTAAAGAAAATTTGATGTACGATAAAGATGGAGATACACATTATAATATTATTAGTGCATTTATAAAATCTATGCGTGGATCAGATCCAGATGCAACTGTATACTATTTAGCACGAATGATAGAGGGTGGAGAGGATATAAAATTTATAGCAAGAAGAATAATTATTTGTGCTTCAGAAGATGTAGGGAATGAAGACCCACTAGCATTAATATTAGCTGTGAATGCTTCTCTTGCTTGTGAGCGTGTGGGTTTACCAGAAGCAAGAATAATTCTTTCTCAAGCAGCAATTTATGTTGCAAATGCAAAAAAAGGAAATTATGAATATCTAGCTATAGATAAAGCTATAGAAAAAGTAAAAGAAACAGGTTCTCTAATGGTACCAAGCTATTTACAAGGAACAGGATATAAAGGAGCTAGTGAGCTAGGAAGAGGCATAGGATACAAATATCCTCATGATTATCCAAATCATTATGTGAATCAACAATATTTACCAAATGAAATAAAAAATGAAAAATTTTATAAAAAATAAAATTATTTGTTATTATGAGTATATGTATATTTTTTAAGCAATAAAATAATTGGTGGAATAATAATCAATTGCAAAATAATACCAGGTATACCACTAAGTATTGTTCCAGAGAAAAATAATTCAAAAGTATACTTACTTCCTTGTATACCAAGAATAAAAATTTGAGAGAAAGCATAAATAATACGACCCAATATCATACTCAAAATTAAAGAGAAATAAGTCCATAATAGATTATTAATTTTAATTGTAGAGTTCATTTTTAATAATAGTCCAAAAAAGAATCCATACCCTGCAAGTTCAAAAGCCATACCAAAAGCTTTAATCATAATAGGCATACCAAAGAGTAAAGACCTAAAAATTGGCACAATAATTCCTATTATTAACCCATATATTGAGCCACAAAATGCAGAGCATAAAAATATAGGTAGGTGCATTGGTAAAAGCATTTTTCCTATCTCTCTAATTTGACCAGTAAAAAAAGGTAGTACTAAGCCAAGAGCTATGAATAAAGCAGATAACACTAAATTTTTTAAATTAAAATATTGTTTCATTAATATTTTACCTCTATAATTAATAGAAATTATATCATATATTATTATTAAAAGCAAAATTTATTTAATAAAATAAAAATAAGTAAATTAAAAAACCATATAAGGAGTAATAAAATGAACAAAAAAATAATAACAAATAAAATAAGTAAATTTTTTATAATGTTAATTTTTGCTAGTGTTTTTTTATGTTTGGCTTCCTGCTCAAAAAATAATACAATCAATGAAAGCTCTGTAACAACAGAAGAAACAACAATAAAAAAACAAAATGAAAAAATAAGTATAGTATGTACAATTTTTCCTTTGTATGATTTTGTAAAAGAAATAATAAAACAAAATGAAGATAAATTTGATCTTACTTTATTAATAGATAATGGTATAGATTTTCATAATTATACTCCAACAGTAGATGATGATATTAAAATAAGGAATGCTAATATTTTTTTTTATATAGGCGGAGAATCTGATTCTTGGGCAAGTAAAATAATAGAATCAAATACAAACAACGATTTAAATAGCATTAATATGATGAATGAATTAAAAGATATAATAAAAGTTGAAGAAGAAATTGAGGGAATGGAGAAAGAAGAAGAAGATTTAGATAGCGAAGAAATAGAACATGATGAGCATATTTGGCTCTCATTATTAAATGCTCAAAAGATGATTTCTATTATTACTAATGAAATAATAAAATTAGATAAAGAAAATGAAAATATTTATTTATCAAATTTAACTGAGTACAACAAAAAATTAAGAGAATTAGATAAAGAGTATAAGAATACAATTACTCAAATAAAAAATAATACAATTCTTTTTGCTGATAGATTTCCATTTAGATATTTATTTGATGATTATAATTTAAAATATTTTGCAGCATTTAAAGGATGCTCTGCAGAAACAGAATGCTCTTTTGATACAATTATGTTTTTATCAAATAAAGTAAAAGAATTAAGCCTTGATAATATATATGTAATAGATGGCAGTAGTAAAAGAATAGCAAATACAATTATTACTAATTCTTCAAATAAAAATATAAATATTCAAGAGATGAATTCTATGCAAGGAATTACATTACAAGATATAAATAGTGGTAAAAATTATTTAAATATAATGAAAGAAAATTTAAATGCATTATCATATTCAATAATTAAATAATTTTTAGGGAGATAAATGTTAATCACATGCAAAAATTTAACACTAAGTTATAATTCACATACTGTTGTAGAGAATTTGAATTTTATTGTCAACAAGGGTGATTATTTGTGTATTATAGGAGAGAATGGAGCTGGCAAGACTACTTTAATGAAAACGCTTTTAGGTATACACAAAATATCAAAAGGTGAGATTATTTTTGGTGAAAATATTACAAATAAATCAATAGGATATTTACCACAGCAAGTTGATATTCAAAAAGATTTTCCAGCAACTTCTATTGAAATAATAATGTCTGGTTTTCAAAGTAAAAAAAATTTAATATCTTTTTTTACAAATAAAGAAAAAGAAATTGCAAAAAAAATAATGATAGAATTAAATATTAGTGAATTATATAATAAGTGTTTTAATGAATTATCTGGTGGACAAAAACAAAAAGTGCTTTTAGCAAGAGCTTTAGTAGCAAATAATGAAATTCTTTTATTAGATGAACCAATTGCAAGCCTTGACCCCAATGGTGCTTCTCAAATGTATGATATAATAGAAGAATTGAATAACAAAAAAAATATTACAATAATAATGATTTCACATGATATATATGAAGTTGAAAAGTATGCAACGCATGTTTTATATTTAGGTGAAGACAAATTTTTTGGAACTAAGGAAGAATATTTAAAAAGATGAGCGAAATAATAGAAAAATTATCAATATATTTTCAATACCCATTTGTAATATATGCCTTAATAGTTGGTGTATTAATTTCTCTTTGTGCCTCTCTATTAGGAGTTACCTTGGTTATGAAAAGATTTTCTTTTATAGGAGATGGATTATCGCATGTTGCTTTTGGCGCATTAGCTTTATCAAGTGTATTAAAAATTAAAGGCAATATGCCATTTATACTTATAGTAACAATTATAGTAGCAATACTAATATTAAAATCTAATCAAAATAAAAAAATAAGTTCCGATGCAATGATTGCTCTTATTTCTGTAAGCTCTTTAGCAATTGGATATTTAATGATTAATTTGTTTGCAAAAAGTACTAATATATCGGGAGATGTATGCACAACTCTATTTGGCTCTACTTCTATTCTTACACTAGATAAAAACGAAGTTACTCTTTCTATCATTTTATCTATAATAATAGTAAGCTTGTTTATTTGTTTTTATAATAAGATTTTCTTGATTACATTCAATGAAGATTTTGCTATATCATCTGGTATTAATGTATCATTGTACAACTTAATTATTGCTATAGTTATAGCAATAGTAATTGTATTATCTATGAATTTAGTTGGTTCACTACTTATTACTGCTTTAATTGTATTTCCTACAATATCATCAAATAGAATTTTTAATAGTTTTAAATCTGTCACTATTGGAGCTATAGCAATAGGAATTTTATGTTCTTTTTTAGGAATTATTATTTCAATACTAGCTGGCACTCCAGTTGGATCTACAATTGTATTAGTTGAAATAATAGTATTTTTTATGTGTTTTTTAATAGGAAATATTTTAAAAAGAATATAAATTTTTTTAATTTTAAGCAAAAAAAATCGGGGTGACAGGATTCGAACTTGCGACACCCTGGTCCCAAACCAGGTGCTCTGACCAAACTGAGCTACACCCCGAAGTGCTTAGTAAATATATCAAAATAATTAAATTTTGTCAAGTTATATTTTATGTGTTGATCACATTTTTATCAACAATTTATGATATTATTTTTTAAAATATAAATTGCATAAAAATATAAAAAATGATAAACTAAAAAATAAAAGGAGGCATATAAATATGTGGAAGAAAATTAATAAATTAAAAGTATTTTTTGTTATTTTAATATTAGTATGTAATATTTCTAAAGCAGATGTTATTTATATGCCTGGGATTTCTTATAATACTAGCGAAACAAGTGCAATTATAGATTCCACAAATACATATAGAAGAAATATAGATTTACAAGTTGAAGATGGAATACAATATTCTCAAAATGAATTTTTTAAATATTTAATAAAAGAAGAAATAGATGGTTTTAATATCAATAAAAAATTATATGAAGATACAAATGTAGATTCATTTTATGCAAATTTGTATGATATAGTATCAAGACATTCATTTGATGATGCAAGTCTTGTTTTAGATTATATTTTAAATTATCCGCAAACAAGAGTTTTTGCAAGATACAACATAAATAAAGATTCTACATATAATTATTCTAATATACCCTGTCTTACTAAAGAAAACTTAAATACATATGAAAAAGATTATTATGAAAGTGTAGTAAAAAAAATAATTGATTTTTTGCCATCTTCATTTGTTGATAATTTTAAATACATATTACTTGATTCAGATGGAGAAAGTGGCAACCTTGCTTCTTGTTATGCTCTAGATAATAATTATGTTGATTATGCAATTTCTATTGATATAAATGATATAGAAGATTTATACTATTTTAAAACTACTTTAGTGCATGAATACTTTCATTTTTTATCTTTAAATTCTACTCAAGCACAATTAAAAAATGGAAAAATAAAAAATACAGAAAAAAATTATGAAACAGATGACAGAATATTTAATAAAGAGTCATATATTAATTTATTTTATAAATTGTTTTGGATAAACGAAGAAAATAGAAGAAAAGCGTATGTAGGAGATTATCAAGCAAATGAAACAGATTTTGTAACAGAGTATGCACAAACATCATTAGTAGAAGATATTGCAGAATCGTTTTACACATTTGTAGTAGAGAATGAAAAACCGATTGCATTAAATTATGTAAGAGATAAAAAAATAATGTTTTTTTATAATTTTCCTGAATTAGTAAAAATAAGAGAAGAATTCAGAGAAAAATTATTTTAATTGGTCTTGTGAATAGTCGCTGCCACTTGTGGGAGAGGAAAGTCCGGGCTCAATAGAGCAAGATGCTAGGTAACGCCTAGTGGAGGTAACTCCAAGAAAAGTGCCACAGAAAATAACCGCTTTGATTTTCAAAGTAAGGGTGAAAAGGAGAGGTAAGAGCTCACCGCTTGCTTGGTGACAAGCAAGGCAAAGGTAAACTCCATCTTGAGCAAGAAAAATTGGAATACATAGATTTGCTCGATCTATTCCAGGTATTCGCTAAAGGTTTATAGCAATATAAATTTTAGATAGATGACTATTCACGACATAACCCGGCTTATAGCAAGGCCAAAAAAATCCCCCTTTATTGGGGGATTTTTATTTATTTATTTTTATACATATTTTGCGGATTAGTCATATACTCTGCTGTAGCTGTGAATAGTACATCTGAAGAAGAGTTCAAAGCAGTTTCACAAGAATCTTGAATAACGCCAATAATAAATCCTATACCAACTACTTGCATAGCAATATCATTTGAAATACCAAACATACTACACGCCATAGGTATTAAAAGAAGCGATCCACCACCTACACCAGATGTGCCACAAGCTCCAATAGAAGCTAGTAAACATAAAACAAAAGATGAAGCTAAGTCTGGTTTTATACCAAGAGTGTTTGCACAAGCAAGTGTCATAATCGATATAGTAACACTTGCACCTGCCATATTAATTGTAGCGCCTAAGGGAATAGACACAGAATAATTTTCTTTATTTAAATTTAAAGCACTACATAATTTCATATTTATAGGAATATTTGCGGCAGAGCTTCTTGTGAAGAATGCCATAATTCCACTTACTCTCAAGCACTTTAATACAAGTGGGTAGGGGTTTTTTCTTGTACAAATAAATACAATTAGTGGATTTGTAACAAAAGCAACAAATAAAATAGTTCCAACAAGAACTAAAATTATGTGAAAGTATGATTCAAACTTACTAAAACCAGTAGTGCTAACAACAGTATACATAAGACCCATAACACCAAAAGGAGCAAAATTGATTACCCAATTGATAGCAACAGATATAGCATTTGAAAGATCATTTATTATATTCTTTGTATTATCACTTGATTTTTTTAAAGTAATTCCAAATATGATTGACCAAGTTAAAACTCCAATATAATTTGCATTTACAATTGAAGAAAGGGGATTTTCAATAGCACTTAACAAAAGATTATTTAATACATCTCCTATACCACTTGGTGCATTATGAATTGAAGTATTAATTGGAAGGTCAAGAATAGAAGGGAAGAAATAGCTAGCTATAACTGCACTAAAAGCTGCACATATTGTGCTAATAAAGTAAAGTAAAACTATTTTAAACATATTAGTGTTTTTTGAACTAGAGCTGTGACATA
The DNA here is from genome assembly GCA_030539055.1 of Eubacteriales bacterium. Taxonomy (GTDB): domain Bacteria; phylum Bacillota; class Clostridia; order Lachnospirales; family Lachnospiraceae; genus UBA3633. The sequence goes on from JAUNSV010000009.1 coordinate 19,203, forward strand.
AAGAATTTATTACTAATACAAAAACCAAAATAGGAGCAAGAGCTTTTAATGCACCTACAAAAATTGTTCCAAAAACACCAACAAAATAAAGAGCAGGAAAAGCTCGACCAAGTATTATTCCTAATAATAATCCACATACAATTTTTTTAATCAAGTTTATTTCATTATATTTTTTTATTATATTCATTTTTTTACTCCATTATAAAATAATTGTGTATATTATATCAATATAAAGATAACTTTTGCAATAAAAATTTTTGATATGTCAATCATTTTTTTGATATTGACAAATATTTACATCTATGGTAAAATATCTTTTCCTATTATGGCGGATTAGGCCATTTTTTATGTACATAGTAAATGTATTATTATAATAAATTTTTTTCTATAAGGGGTGTTTTTATATGAACAAAAGCAAAATGCGTCCAGAAAAAGCTGGAAGAAATACAAGGATGACGTTTTCTACACAAAAAGAAGTTCAAGAGATGCCCAATCTTATCGATATTCAAACGAGATCTTATATTTGGTTTTTGGAAGAGGGCCTCGAAGAAGTATTCAATGACATTTTTCCTATTCAAGACTTTGGTGGTAATTTATCGCTCGACTATGTGGGGCTTAGATTATGCACAGATGAAAAGAAATATTCTGTAGAAGAGTGCAAAGAGAGAGATGCAACATACTCTGCTCCTCTTAAAGTTCGTGTGCGTCTTTTCAACAAAGCAAAAGGTGGAGAACAAACAGAACATGATATTTATATGGGAGACTTGCCTATTATGACAGGCACTGGCTCTTTTATTTATAATGGTGCAGAAAGAGTTGTAGTATCGCAAATGGTTCGTTCCCCAGGTGTCTATTTTGATTTACAAAGGGATAAGTTTGGTAAAGAGTTATACTCAGCAACTTTAATTCCATCAAGAGGCGCTTGGATAGAATATGAGATGGATGAAAAAAATGTATTATATGCAAGAGTAGATAGAGAGAGAAAAGTACCTCTAACTGTATTTTTGCGCGCACTTGGTGTTGGAACTAATCAAGAAATAAGAGATATGTTTCCAGATGAACCACTTATAGAAGCTACAATTGCAAAAGATTCATCACTTTCTGAACAAGTGCCAGAGGGAAGTTATGAAACTGGACTCCTAGATTTTTATAAAAAGATGAGACCAGGTGAACCACTTACTGTTGACCAAGCAGAGAGCTTGCTCGATGGAATGCTTTTTAAACCTCAACGGTACGACTTAGCAAAAGCAGGTAGATATAAATATAACAAAAAATTACATTTTAAATACAGATTAAAAAATAAAAAACTAGCAGAAGATGTAGTAGATATAGAAACAGGAGAAATCATAGCAAGAAAAGGCACAATTCTTACAGAAGATAGTGCCACAGATATTCAAGATGCTGGTACTCCTTATGTGTATATAGAAGTTGAAGATGCACAAGGAGAGGGTGTAAGAAAACAAAAAGTAATGTCTTCGATGGCTGTAGATATAAAAAAATATGTTGATATTACAGACAAAGAAGCAGAAGAATTGGGCATAAATGAATTAGTGCATTATCCTATTTTAATGGAAATATTGCAAGAGAAAGGAAAGGGTTCACAAAAAGCATTAAAAGAAGAAATCCATAGAAGAAGAGCAGAGCTTGTACCAAAACATATTACTAAAGATGATATTTTTGCTTCTATAAATTATCTTCTTCATTTAGAAAGTTCAAAAATAGGACAAACAGATGATATAGATCATTTAGGAAATAGAAGAATAAGAGCAGTTGGCGAGCTATTACAAAATGAGTATAGAAAAGGTCTTTCAAGAATGGAAAGAGTAGTTCGTGAAAGAATGACTACTCAAAATATGGAAGAAATAACAGCACAGTCTTTAATTAATATTAAACCTGTAACTGCAGCAATAAAAGAGTTTTTTGGTTCATCACAACTTTCACAATTTATGGATCAAAACAATCCTTTGTCTGAACTTACACATAAAAGAAGACTAAGTGCCTTAGGCCCTGGTGGTATTACTAGAGACAGAGCAGGATTTGAAGTCCGAGATGTTCATTATACACATTATGGTCGAGTTTGCCCTATAGAAACACCCGAGGGTCCAAACATTGGATTAATAAATTCTCTTGCCTCATTTGCAAGAGTAAACAAGTATGGTTTTATAGAAGCACCATATAGAAAAGTAATTAAAGATAAAAATGGTATACCTGTAGTTACAGATGAAACTGTATATATGACAGCAGATATAGAAGATATTTATAAAGTAGCTCAAGCATCAGAACCACTCGATAAAGACGGACATTTTATAAATGATATAGTATCAGGTCGTTTTATGGATGAAACATCATCATATAGTAAAGATGAAGTAGATTTCATGGATGTATCTCCTCGAATGGTATTTTCTGTAGCAACATCAATGATTCCATTTTTGGAGAACGATGATGCTAACCGTGCTCTTATGGGTTCAAATATGCAACGACAAGCAGTTCCTTTGATGATTACTGAAGAACCAGTTATTGGTACTGGAATGGAGAGTAAGGCAGCTGTCGATTCTGGAATTTGTATAACAGCAAGAGAGAGAGGAACAGTTGAATATGTAGATGCATCACGAATTGAGATTCGAGGAAAAGATACAAAAGAATTGGATATTTATAGATTAAATAAATTTTCTCGTTCAAATCAATCAAATTCATACAATCAAAAACCTATAGTAGACTTAGGTCAAGAAGTTGAGCAAGGAGAAGTAATAGCAGATGGTGCTTCTTCACACAATGGAGAATTAGCATTAGGTAAAAACCCTTTAATTGGTTTTATGACCTGGGAGGGATATAATTACGAAGATGCTGTATTATTATCAGAAAGATTAGTAAAAGAAGATGTATATACTTCAATACATATAGAGGAGTATACTCTAGATTCAAGAGATACAAAACTAGGTCCAGAAGAAATAACAGCAGATGTACCAGGAATTGGAGATGAAGCATTAAAAGATTTAAATGAAGATGGAATTATTAGACTTGGAGCAGAAGTAAGAGCTGGAGATATATTAGTAGGTAAAGTAACACCAAAAGGAGAAACAGAACTTACAGCAGAAGAGAAATTACTTAGAGCTATTTTTGGTGAAAAAGCAAGAGAAGTAAGAGACACTTCACTAAGATTACCTCATGGTGCTTACGGAATTGTAGTAGATACAAAAGTATTTACAAGAGCAGAAAAAGGAAAAGATAGAGATACAGATATAGAGCTTCCAGCTGGAGTATCAAAATCAGTTAGAGTTTATATTGCACAAAAAAGAAAAATATCTGTAGGCGATAAAATGGCTGGTAGACATGGAAATAAAGGTGTAGTATCTAGAGTATTACCAGTAGAAGATATGCCTTATCTCCCTAATGGAAGACCACTAGATATAGTTTTAAATCCACTCGGCGTTCCATCTCGTATGAATATAGGTCAAGTTTTAGAGATACATTTATCACTAGCAGCAAAAGCACTTGGTATAGATATTTCTACACCAGCTTTTGATGGAGCAAATGAGGATGATATTCAAGATACACTAACCATGGCAAATGATTATGTAAATGGTTCATGGGATGATTTCAAGAAAAAATATAAAGATATATTGAATCCTGAAGTATTAAAATATTTAGGTTCTCACTTAGAGCATAGAGAAGAATGGAAGAATGTCCCTATAACGCCAGATGGAAAAGTAAGATTAAGAGATGGTAGAACAGGAGAATATTTTGATTCAAAAGTAACAATAGGTCATATGCATTATTTGAAATTGCACCACTTGGTTGATGATAAAATACACGCTCGTTCTACAGGTCCTTATGCTCTTGTTACACAACAACCACTTGGTGGAAAAGCACAATTTGGTGGACAAAGATTTGGAGAAATGGAAGTATGGGCTCTTGAAGCTTATGGTGCAGCATATACATTACAAGAAATTCTTACAGTAAAAGCAGATGATGTTATAGGAAGAGTAAAAACATACGAAGCAATTATTCAAGGAGATGTTATAGAACCACCAACAATTCCAGAATCATTCAAAGTTTTATTAAAAGAATTACAAGCACTTTGCTTAGATGTATCTGTTCTTAGTGAAGAGGGCAAAGAAATAGAAATGACTGAAGACTTTTTTGATCCAAAAGAAAAGTTGAATAAACTTATTGAGGGTGATAGAAGGTACCAAGATAAGAAAAATATAAAAAAATATGGTTTTCAAGAACAAGAAGTTCAAAATAATGAATTTGTAGATGTAAAGGAGGAGGCAAAGGAAGATGGCTCAAGCGATTGAAAGTTTTGCACCACTTGCATTTGATGCTATAAGAATAGGTATTTGTTCACCAGAAAAAATATTAAAAGAATCTCATGGTGAAGTTAAAAAACCAGAAACAATAAATTATCGTACATTTAAGCCAGAGCAAGATGGTTTATTTTGTGAAAAAATATTTGGACCAACTAAAGATTGGGAATGTCATTGTGGCAAATATAAAAAGATTAGATACAAAGGTGTTATATGTGATAAGTGTGGTGTAGAAGTAACAAGGTCTTCTGTAAGAAGATCTCGTATAGGTCATATTGCTCTTGCTGCTCCCGTGTCTCATATTTGGTATTTGAAAGGTATTCCATCTCGTATGGGCTTACTTTTAGATATGTCGCAAAGAGACTTAGAAAAGGTAATTTATTTTGCTTCATATGTAGTTCTTGATCAAGGAAAAACATCATTAAAATATAAACAAGTTTTATCTGAGAGACAATATAGAGATGCTAGAGAAGAGTTTGGTTATGATGCTTTTCGTGTTGGAATGGGTGCAGAATCAGTTCATGAGTTATTAACAAGAATCAATCTTGAAGAAGAAGTAAAATCCCTAAGAGAAGAATTAAAAAAATTAAAAGAATCTTCTGGACAAAAAAAGATTAAAGTAATTAAAAGATTAGAAGTAGCAGAAAAATTATATAAGTCTGGCAATCGCCCCGAGTGGATGGTTCTTACTGTTCTACCAGTAATACCCCCCGATATTAGACCAATGGTACAATTAGATGGTGGTAGATTTGCTGCTTCAGATTTAAATGAATTGTATAGAAGAATAATAAATAGAAACAATAGACTTCAAAGATTATTAGATTTGGGTGCACCAGATATTATAGTAAAAAATGAAAAAAGAATGCTTCAAGAATCTGTAGATACACTCATAGATAACGGAAGAAGAGGAAGAGCAATATCAGGTGCAGGTAATAGGCCTCTAAAATCTTTATCAGATATGCTAAAAGGTAAGCAAGGTCGTTTTCGTCAAAACCTACTTGGAAAAAGAGTAGATTATTCTGGTCGTTCTGTTATAGTAGTTGGACCAGAATTAAAAATATATCAATGTGGACTCCCAAAGGAAATGGCAATTGAATTATTCAAGCCATTTATTATGAGAGAATTGATAAAAAGAGAACTAGTTCATAATGTAAAATCAGCTAAGAAAATGGTAGAGAGGCAAGAGGGAGAAGTTTGGGATATTTTAGATGAAGTAATAAAAGAGCATCCAGTTATGTTAAACAGAGCCCCAACCTTGCATAGATTAGGTATTCAAGCTTTTGAGCCTATACTAGTAGAGGGAAAAGCTATAAAATTGCATCCATTAGTATGTACAGCTTTCAATGCAGACTTCGATGGAGATCAAATGGCTGTGCATGTACCTCTTTCTTCAGAAGCACAAGCAGAGTGTAGGTTTTTACTTTTATCTACAAATAACTTACTTAAACCCTCAGATGGTGGAGTAGTTGCTGTGCCATCTCAAGATATGGTTTTAGGTATTTATTATTTAACTCAAGAAGATGATGATCAAAAAGAAATTAAGAGAGCTTACAAATCTATTAATGAAGCTATTTTGGCATATGAAAATAAAATAATTACCCTTCATGAAAAAATCAAAATAAAAATACCAGATTATGAAGTTAGAAACAATATTCAATTAAAAAATAAAAAAGATTTAAATGGTGATTATGTACACACAGAGGGAATAATTGTAACTACTGTAGGTCGTGTAATATTCAATGAAATAATACCTCAAGATTTAGGATTTGTTGACAGAACTAAAACAGAAAATAAATATATTTTAGAAATAGATAAATTGGTTAAGAAAAAAGACCTAAAGAGCATCTTAGAAAAAGTAATGGAAATTTATGGTGCTACAAAAACTGCAGAGGTTCTAGATAATATAAAATCTACAGGATACAAATATTCTACAAAAGCAGCAATGTCTGTATCTATAGCCGATATGACAGTGCCACCAGAGAAGAAAGAATTAATAAAGCAAGCAGAAAAAACAGTTGAACAAATTGGTAAGAACTACAAAAGAGGTCTTATTACAGAAGAAGAAAGATATAAAGAAGTAATAAACACTTGGCAAAAAGTTGACCAAGTTCTTGAAGAAAAACTTATGGCTGGTCTAGATAAGCACAATAATATATTTATGATGGCAGACTCTGGAGCCAGAGGTTCAAACAAACAAATTAAGCAATTAGCAGGTATGAGAGGACTTATGGCTGATACAACAGGTCATACTATAGAGCTTCCAATCAAATCTAATTTTCGTGAGGGGCTAGATGTTCTTGAATATTTTATATCTGCACATGGAGCAAGAAAAGGACTTTCAGATACAGCACTTAGAACAGCAGACTCAGGATATTTAACAAGAAGACTCGTAGATATATCCCATGATATTACTATAAGAGAGGATGATTGTTGTGCTAACGGCGAAGAAATTCCATATATGGAAATAAAAGCATTTGTTGATGGCGAAGAAATAATTGAGGGATTAAGAGAAAGAATAACAGGAAGATTCATAGCACAAGATATTATTAATTCAGAAACAGGTGAAGTTATAATTAATAAAGATAATATGGTAACACCAACTTTAGCTAAAGAAATAATAAACGAATTAGAAAGATCAAAACAAGACTCTATTAAAATTCGTACAGTGCTTACTTGCAAATCAAAAAATGGTACTTGTGCAAAATGTTATGGAATGAATCTTGCATCTGGTAAAAAAGTAGGTATAGGAGAATCTGTTGGTGTAATAGCAGCACAATCTATAGGAGAACCTGGAACACAACTTACAATGAGAACTTTCCATACAGGCGGAGTTGCTGGTGGTGATATAACTCAAGGTCTACCTCGTGTAGAAGAATTATTTGAAGCAAGAAAACCAAAGGGACGTGCCGTAGTAACTCAAATCGCTGGAAAAGTAAAAATCAATAATGACAAGAAGAAGAGAGAAATAGTAATAACAGATATAGAAACTGGTGATGAAAAATCTTATTTAATACCATATGGCTCTCGAATAAAAGTGGAAGATGGTGGAAGTGTAAGAGCAGGAGATGCTTTGACCGAGGGTTCAATTGATCCACATGATATATTAGAAATAAAAGGTGTTAGAGAAGTTCAAGATTATCTTCTTAGAGAAGTGCAAAGAGTGTATCGTTTGCAAGGTGTTGAAATAAATGATAAGCATATAGAAATGATTGTTCGCCAAATGCTTAGAAAAGTAAAAATAACCGAGGAGGGCGATTCTAATTTACTTCCTGGTATGACAATAGACATACAAGAATTAAATGAAATAAATCAAGAATTGAATAAAGAGGGTAAGAACCCAGTAAGAGCAGATCAAGTTTTACTAGGTATTACAAAAGCTTCCCTTGCAACAGATTCATTTCTTTCTGCAGCTTCATTCCAAGAAACAACAAAAGTTTTGACAGAAGCATCTATTACAGGAAAAATTGATCATTTGCAAGGTCTAAAAGAAAATGTTATCATTGGTAGATTAATTCAATCTGGTACTGGAATGAAAAAATACCAAGATGTAGAAATATCTACAGATAATCAAGACTTTGATACCAATGAAGAGGAAGATACATTCGAATATAAAGCATCAGAACTAGATTATCAAGGTTTAGAATTTAAAGAAGAAATAGAAGATGAAAATATTGATAATCACCAAAAAGAAAATGAATTATTAAATGAAGATGTTTTTGGTATTAGTGATAGTGAAGAAGAAGTAGATATTGATACAGATGATAATACAATATAATACAATATTATAAAGCAAAAGGCGTTCAGTAATGTACGCCTTTTTTAACAAAATTATGTTAAATGAAGAAACAATAAAAAATTTAATAAACGAAGCTATTATTGGAAGAAAAAATTCATATAGCCCTTATTCACATTATAAAGTAGGAGCAGCTCTTTTACTTGAAAACAACGAAATAATAACAGGATGCAATATTGAGAATGCTCAGTATTCACTTGGAGTTTGTGCCGAGAGAGTTGCTTTACAAAAAGCAATTTCTAAAGGAGAAAAATCTTTTCTTGCAATTGCAATAGTTGGTGGAAGAGAAGATGAAGAAAATGAATTTAGTGATTATGCTTTTCCTTGTGGAGCTTGTAGGCAAGTTATGAGAGAGTTTGTAAATAAAAATATTTTTAAAATAATAGTAGCAAAATCAATAAATGAATATAAAATTTTTACTCTAGAAGAGTTATTGCCATTTAGTTTTGGTAAAGAGAATTTATAATGAATGAATACAAAATAATAAAAAAAAGTGGAATGGCAAAAAGTAGTGAATTTAATACAATCCATGGTACTATACAAACACCAGTATTTATGAATGTAGCTACAGCTGGTGCAATAAAAGGTGCTGTATCTTGTGTGGATTTAAAAAAAGAAGAATTTGGCACACAAGTTCTTCTTTGCAACACTTATCACTTGCATGTAAGAACTGGAGATATAAAAATAAAACAACTTGGTGGCTTACATAAATTTGTTAATTGGCAAAAACCAATTCTTACAGACTCTGGTGGGTTTCAAGTTTTTTCTCTTGAATCAACTGGAAGAAAGATTGAAGAAAAAGGAGTTCATTTTTCTTCGCATATTGATGGAAGAAAAATTTTTATGGGACCAGAAGAAAGCATTAAAATACAATCGAACTTAGCATCTACTATAGCAATGGCTTTTGATGAATGCCCTAATTCACTCGAGAATGAAGAGTATATCCGCCTCTCTGTTGAAAGAACATATAGATGGCTTCTTAGATGTATAAATGAAATGAACAAATTAAATTCGTATGATGATACAATAAATAAAAATCAAATGCTTTTTGGCATAAATCAAGGTGGAATAATAGACAAAATTAGAATAGAGAATGCAAAAGAAATCTCAAAATTAAATTTATCAGGTTATGCTATAGGTGGCCTTGCAGTAGGTGAAACACACGAACAAATGTATCATATTTTAGATGAAGTAGTACCACTATTACCCGATAATAAACCGACTTATCTTATGGGAGTTGGTACGCCAGAAAATATTATAGAGGGCGTTGATAGAGGAGTTGATTTTTTTGATTGTGTTTATCCAACTCGTAATGGTAGACATGGTCATGTATATACACACAATGGGAAACTCAATTTATTTAATCAACAGTATGAAATGGATACAAAAGCAATAGAGGAAGAGTGTAAATGTGAAGCCTGCATAAATTATTCAAGAGCATATATAAGGCATTTATTAAAAGCAAAAGAAATGTTAGGAATGAGATTATGTGTTTTGCACAATTTATATTTTTATAATCACTTAATGGAAGAAATACGATTTGCTATAAGAAATGATAAATGGAAAGAAGAAAAAAACAAATTATTGGAAAGGATGAAAAAAAATGAAAAATAAAAAAATTATTAAAGTAATGATACTTATTCTTTCACTTTTTTTATTAATATCTTGTGAAAACATGAATTTAAATCAAAATACTATTGAAACAAAAAAAGAAGAATCAAATAATCTTTCTATTAATCAAGAAGAAGAAGAAAAAGCTATGAAAGTACTTGATAGTGCAATGGAAAACATTAAAAATTTTGAGTATGTAGAATTTTCAAACAAATTATCTAAAACGGATAAAGAGTTATTTGAAAAATTAGTTATAAATAATATATCTTTTTTGAAAGATGAACAAATAAAATTAATAAAAACATTTTTAAAAGAATTAACTTTTACACATAATAATACAAAAATGGGAGAAGATAGTATTACAATTGTACTTGATATAGTATTATTTAATAAAACTTTTCTTACAGATATGCTATTTAAAGATGTAAACCCAGAGATTACTATTGATTTTATATTAAAGAAAGAGAATAATGAGTATTTAATATCAAATATTCAAAGTATTATTGATACATTTAGTGAAAAATATTCAAAATCAATTTTACAATACATACAATAAAACTATTTTACAATATAATTTTATTTTAAAATAATAATAGAAAAATCGTAATCTAATAAATATTTTTTTAGGAGACAAAATATGTACAAAATTTTAAGAAAAAAACAATTAGCTAATCAAATTGTTTTAATGGATATTGAGGCACCCTTGATAGCGAAGAATTGTTTACCTGGGCAATTTATAATTGCTAAAACAGATGAAATAGCTGAGAGAATTCCACTAACTATATGTGATTATAATAGAAAAAAAAATACTATTACTATAGTAGTTCAAATTATTGGAGCTGGAACAAGTAGAATGATGTCTCTTAATGAGGGAGATTATATTGAAGATTTTGTAGGTCCACTTGGTTTAGCATCAGAATTATGTAAAATAGAAAATTTAAATGAAACAAAAAATAAAAAAATAGTATTTATTGCAGGTGGTTTAGGTATAGCACCTGTGTACCCACAAGTAAAGTGGTTACATGATAATGGAGTTGATGTAGATGTAATAATGGGTTCAAGAACAAAAGATTTACTGTTTTTTATTGATGAAATGAAAGCAGTTGCAAAAAATTTATATATTACTACAGATGATGGAAGTTTTGGTTTTCATGGTATGGGAACAAATCAATTGGAAGATTTAATTAATAAAGGTGCATATTATGATTTATGTGTTGCTATAGGGCCTATGATAATGATGAAATTTGTTTGTATACTCACAAAAAAATTGGGAATAAAAACTATAGTTTCTATGAATCCAATAATGGTAGATGGAACAGGAATGTGTGGAGCTTGTAGATTGTTAGTTGGAGATAAAGTAAAATTTGCTTGTGTAGATGGTCCAGAATTTGATGGACATTTGGTAGATTTTGATCAAGCTATGAGAAGAATGACACAATATAAAACAGAAGAGGGAAGAGCTAAATTATTATTGGAAGAGAAAGAAACTCATAAGGGTGGCTGTGGTAATTGCTAAGTAGATAAATTATAATAATATATAGGAGAAATCGATGGATGTATTAAAAAAAGTACCAGTTCGTGAGCAAGAAGCAAGTATTAGAAAAAATAATTTTGATGAAGTATGTTTTGGATATAATGAAGAAGAAGCTGTATTAGAATCATCTCGTTGCATAAATTGTAAAAATGCAAAATGTATAGAAGGCTGTCCTGTATCAATTAATATTCCAGCTTTCATTGCAAAAGTTAAAGAAAAAGATTTTGAAAATGCTTATAAAATTATTTCTGAGTCATCTGCACTTCCTGCAGTATGTGGTCGTGTTTGCCCACAAGAGTCTCAATGCGAGGGCGTTTGTATTAGGGGTATAAAAGGAGAAGCTGTTTCTATAGGTAAACTAGAGAGATTCGTAGCTGATTGGGCAAGGAATAAAGGAATAAAACCAGAAAAAGCCAAAGTCCAAAATAATCATAAAGTTGCAATAATTGGTGCAGGCCCAGCAGGGCTAACTTGTGCAGGAGATTTAGCAAAAGCTGGGTTTAAAGTTACAATTTTTGAAGCCTTACACAAAGCTGGTGGAGTTCTAAGTTATGGAATTCCAGAATTTCGTCTTCCAAAAGAAAAAGTAGTTGATGAAGAAATAGAAAATGTAAAACACCTTGGTGTGGATATAAAAACAAATGTTGTTATTGGAAAATCAATTACTATAGATAAACTATTGAACGAGGAAGCATACGAAGCAATATTTATTGGTTCTGGTGCTGGCTTGCCAAAATTTATGGGAATAAAAGGCGAGCAAGCTAATGGAGTTTGTTCTGCAAATGAATATTTAACAAGAAACAATTTAATGAAAGCTTATGAAGAGAAGTACGAAACTCCAATATTAAAAAGAAAAAAAGTAGTAGTAGTAGGTGGTGGAAATGTTGCAATGGATGCAGCAAGGACAGCATTAAGACTTGGAGCAGAAGTGCATGTTGTATACAGAAGAAGTGAAGAAGAATTACCAGCAAGAAAAGAAGAAGTGCATCATGCAAAAGAGGAGGGTATTATTTTTGACCTTTTACAAAATCCTACAGAAATACTTGTAGATGATAATGGTTGGGTAAGAGGGATTCGCATTATAAAAATGGAATTAGGAGATGAAGATTCATCTGGAAGAAGATGCCCTATAGAAATTAAAGGATCAGAATATGAAATTAGCTGTGATATGGTTATTATGTCACTTGGAACTTCACCTAACCCTTTAATATCTTCTACTACAAAAGGATTAGAAATAAATAAAAAAAATTGTATTATTATTTCAGAAGACACAGGCAAAACATCAAAAGAAGGAGTATATGCTGGAGGGGATGCTGTAACAGGAGCAGCAACAGTAATATTAGCAATGGGAGCTGGCAAAGTAGCAGCTAAAGGCATAGATGAATATATAAAAAATAAAAATTGATATATAATAATAGTATATCAAAAAAATTGACTATATTATTATAAAATAATATAATGCATATTATAAAAAAAATTTTTGACAAAATGGAATTAGATGAAATTTCTAAACTGTCCTAGCAACCGTGAAGCTGATGAAAATGGTATATGCCACTGTAAAATAATTATGGGAAGGTGCCATTAGTAAAATGAAGCAAAGTCGGTAGACCTGTCAAAATTAGCCTCCTAGGGATGAGATAGCTTAGTATAGCTTTCTTATTTTCTAGTGAAGAAAAAAGGAGAGCGTATATGAAAAAAAGATTAAGTAGTTTTTTTATTCTATTTATTTCTGTTGTATTATTTAGTTTTTCTACTCATGCATCAAGCGTTTATTTTTCTCCAAAAGTTGATTCAAACAAAATATTAGATAACCTTGTTATGGGACCAAGTGAAAATTTGATTGATGAAATTAATCAAATTAAGACTATTTTTTCGCCTCAAAAAGAGGGCAGTAAGGGTCCAGGAGAAGCAATAGATGAATACAATAAAAGTAACAATATAGACCCTAGTGTAGAAAAAACAAAAACAAAATCTATTGCAGCACCACTTGGCATTCAATTTGTTTATTCTGGTCATGAGAGTAAGTATTCTAATTCTTCAGAACCAACAAGTGGCAATAGAGTTGTAATAACAGTTATTTCCATGAAAGAGAATCCAAATAATCCAGTTCCAGGGAAAGCATTCAATGAGAGGTTTGTTTTTTATACAGAAGCAGAAAATTTAAACCAGCTTATGAATGATGAGGGATTAACATCTGATTGGAATTATATCAATACAATCTGTGGGATAGACCCTATAGGAGAAGAGGATTCTTATCGTTCTCCGACTGAAGGTGATGGGAATAGTTGGTGGAAAGGTACTTATTGGAAATTATTTGTCAACGGAAAAGAGAGTAAGGTATATGCAGATGCTGTTGTTTTAAAAGCAAATACAACAGTTAAATGGCAAGAGACTAGTGAAACAACAAGATGGTAAAATTATTTACATTTTAGTTCATTAATTATTTGTTTTAATTTATCAAAAACATATTTAGCTTCTTCTATAGTATTATTATGATCAAAACTAAATCTTATAGTTGAATGTAAAAATTCATCACTTGTTTTTATTGCTCTAAGAGTAGTGCTTGCATCGTTTCTTTCTTTCAAACAAGAGCAAGCAGACCCAGCAGATACCATTATATCATTTTTACTAAGCTCATCCATTAATTCAAAATTATTTATATTTTTAAATCCAGCACTTATGATGTGTGGCGCTCTGTGTTTAGCATCTTTCGGCCCGTGAATTACTACATCATCTAAGCTTATTAAAAGAGAAGAAAAATAATCTTGCACACTTCTCATTTGATTGATCCTTTTTTCTAAAGTATCATAATTTTCTTTGCAAGATTCTCCAAGCCCAATAATATTATAAACATTTTCTGTACCAGCTCGCATAGCATTTTGTTGACTACCACCAATTATCATAGAATCAATAGTTTTAGTATTTTTTATGTACAAAAAACCTACACCTTTTGGACCATTAATTTTATGCCCACTTATTGTAAGCAAATCTATATTATAATCATCAACATCAAAAGGAATCTTACCATACCCTTGAGTAGCATCAACATGAAATAGTATATTTTCATTATAATTTTTTATTATTTGACCTATTTCTTTAATATCTTGGATAGTACCAATCTCATTATTTACATGCATTATAGAAACAAGCAGAGTATTATCATTAAGACTTTCTTTCAATTGCTCTTTATCTACCAAACCATATTTATCAGTTTCAAGAAAAATAGAGTCATAATTTAAAATATTTTTTAATCTGTTGCAAGGTGCTATAACGCAAGGGTGCTCGATTTTTGATGTTATTATTCTTGTTTTGTTTTTATTATGCAAAGCACTTCCAAATATAGCAAAATTATTTGATTCAGAACCACCTGATGTAAAAACAATACTTTTAGGAGATACATTTTTACCTAAGGTAAAAGCTATTTTTTCCCTTGCTATATCTAATGCTTCTTTAGATTTTTTTCCCATAGTATGCACAGATGAGGGATTTCCCCAATTGTATTCCATAGCATAATTCATTATATCTATTACTTTTTTAGAGCATTTAGTTGTTGCTGAATTATCGAAGTAAATCATTATTTTACCTCCCCTTATCCTTTAATAGATTGCCTTTTTACTAAATTTAAAAAATAATCATTATTATTCATTAAGTAATCGAAAGATCCACTAGATGTAATTTGTCCATTTTCTATTACTAAAATACGATCGCATTTTTTAATAGTAGATAATCTGTGTGCAATTACTATTCTTGTACAATCTAGTTCATCTAAAGAATTTGAAATATTTTTTTGATTAATATTATCTAAAGCAGAAGTAGCTTCATCAAAAATGAGTATTTTAGGTTTGTTTGCAATAGCTCTTGCAATCATTATTCTTTGTTTTTGCCCACCAGAAAGTCCTCCACCATCTTCACCTAATACAGTATTAAATCCCATAGGAAGTGAAAGAATATCATCTTTTATGCCTGCTCTTTCAGCTGCTTCCATTGCATCTTCTAACGAAAGACTAGGTGCAGAAATAGTAATATTTTGAAAAATAGTTCCAGGGAAAAGCTTTCCATTTTGAGACACAACACCAATATTTTTTCTTAAAGATTGCAAATCTACAGTAGCAATATCAATTTTATCATAAAATATTGAACCACTTTGCGGTTTTTCAAAACCAAGCAATAGTCTTACAATAGTACTTTTTCCACAGCCAGTTTTTCCTACTATAGCAACATATTCATTTTTTTCTATTTGAAAAGACAAATGATCTAATACTAGTGGAGAGTTTTCATTATATTTGAATGTTACATTAGAAAATTCAATATTACCAGTTAAATTGCTAACCTGTTTTACATTTGACATTTGCTCAGGAGAATTTTGTAAAATAGGTTTTCCCATATCTATAATAGGGTGTATCATAGCAATCGAAGAAGAAATAGAGATTAAAGACAAAAATGCTCCAGATATTAATCCATATATACTATTGAAAGTATAATAATTTGCTACAGATATATTATTTGTAGAAGAAATAAAATATATTACTATTGTACTAATTAATGAAATAGACAAAAGAATAGTACTTCCATATGTTACAATCTTTGGTGGATTATATGTAAAATGAGCAACTTTTTCATAAGCTTCAATCCATTTAGAAAAAGCTCTTTCTTCACATCCAGTTAATTTAATTTTTTTTATTCCAGAGAAGAGCGAGTAAGTCATACCTTGAGTGCTAGATTCACTTCTCAATTTATTTGTATTATTTTTTAACCTAAAATTAGATATATATATAGACAAAACAACATTCAATACTAATACAATAATAGATGGTATAACAAGTGATTTAGTGTATTTCATCATTTGAATAATGTATGTAATAGAAAAAATAGAAGTTAAACCAACAGAAAAAATTGTATCAAAAAGCATATTACATAAATTCGACAAAGATGATACTCTCATAGCCATATCTCCAGCCATATAATCGTTGAAGATATTTGGTGGCAGTCTTAATATACGCATATAAATAGCAGCTTGTAAAGGAACACTGGATTTAATAACAATTTTTTGAATGAATAAAGTTTTGCAAACATTCATAAGCATAATCGAAAAATTAACACTTAAAAGCATAATAGATACAGCAAGAAGCAATCTTTTATTATCTGAATATATGACTTTAGAAAACAAGTAATTATTTAATAAAGGTATTAGCATACCAATCATAGCCATTAAAAAAGTAGAAATAGCTACAATAATATAATCAATTGGTTTAGATAATTTTATTAAGAAAAATATCAAATCTGAAATAGATATTTTTTTTTCTGGAAGTGGAAGATAAAAACAATATGCTTCACTTTCCAATAGTTGATTAGTTTTTTTATTTAATTTTACATACTTAGCTTTTCTTTTATCAAAATATCTATAAGAATAAATGCCGTGTGGCAAAATTGCTACAAAATTATTCTCTTTTGTTTTTGCTAAAATTGCACCACTAGAATTTTTATACCAGTCATTTGTAAGAGTGATTTTTCTCTTCATAATTCCACTTGGTCTTAACATATAATCGATAGTGTTTTCTATGTCTGTATTATTTTCGAGTCGATCAGGTGGAATAAAACCATAGTATTCAATTATTTGCTCAATAGAAAGAAGAGCTTCATCACTTTGTTTGCCCTCAAAAAAAGGTTTAATAACAGAAGCTATTTCTGAGAAAGCGTGAGAAAGCATTTCTTTTTTATATTTTTTTCTTTTTAATAATATATTGTCTTTTTGCAAAAATTACTCCTATTCACTTTCAATTAAATTATAATATATATTTTTATTTGAGTATAGCTCATTATGATTTCCTTGTTCCACAATTTTGCCTTTATCAATAACAATAATTGTTTCACAATCTCTAACAGTTGATAATCTGTGAGCAATTATTATACAAGTAATATTACGATTTTTAATATTATCAATTATATTTTTTTCTGTTATAGCATCTAGTGCAGAAGTAGCTTCATCTAAAATAATAATAGATGGGTTAGTTGCAAGCATTCGTGCAATTTCTATTCTTTGCCTTTCTCCACCAGAAAAATCATTTCCCTTATCTTTTACTATATGTTGATAACCATTTGATCTATTTAAAATAATATTATCTATACAAGCATCCTTTGCTGCTCTAACCATATCATCATCACTTATTGTTTGATCCCACATTTTAATATTATTTGCTATAGTATCATGAAAAAGAAGAATTTCTTGATCACAAATAGAAAGAGAAGATGAAAAAACAGTTTTATCTATTTCCGATAATTCTTTATTATCATAAAGTATGCTTCCTTTTGTTGGATAATATAGTGATGAAATTAATTGTGCCAAAGTAGATTTTCCGCATCCAGAAGATCCAACTATAGCTATTCTTTCACCTTTTTTTATACTTATATTAATATCACTCAATACTTCATTAGAAAATTTTGAATATGAAAAAGATACATTTTTTATTTCTATATTTCCATCAAGTTTTTTATATTCTAAATTTTCATTTATATCATCTTTTAATACAATACTATCATTTTTATATGTCATTATATCTTCAATTCGTTCCATACTTGTACGCATTTCTTGAATAGTTTGATTAGCTTGAATTATAGACATACATGGGCTTGTAAAAGATGAAAGAAGCGTTTGAAAAGCAAGCACCATACCAACAGAGAATTGGTTATTTATTACAAAAAATACAGAAAGAATTAAAATAGTAGTGTTTGATATATGAAAAATAATTTGTGGTATAAGACCAAGATATTGATTTAATTTAATATATTTTACATTATCATTGTTTACACTCATTTGGTATCCAGACCATTTTTCAAAATAAGCATTTTCTGCACCACTTGATTTTATAGTTTCTATCATATCAATACCAGTAACTGTGCAACTTGCAAGTTTTCCATTATTTTGTGCTTTTACTCTTGTTAAATTAATTCTTAATTTTGATATTACTCTAGACATAATCAAATTAATAAAAACAGATAATACTCCAATTATAGTAAGTATTAAACTATATCGAATCATAATTACAAGATAAAATATTAATAAAATAAAATTAATAAAAAGAGGAGATAAAGTATTGATCAATATAGAAGCAATTGATTCATTTTCATTTTGCCTTTGAACCAAGTCTCCACTCATATGCTCAGCAAAAAAACTCATAGGTAAGTACAGTATTTTATTTATAAAAGAAGTGTTTGCTACAATAGCAAACCTACCCGCAATTTGTAAAGATAATTTACTTTTACACGCACTCATTATTATTTCAAATAAACTTATGATTGAAAGAGAAATTAAAAATGGAAGAACTAATTCATCAGAGTTTTTATTTAAAATATAATCCAAAAAAATCCTTTGAAATCCTGGTTTAATAAAACCAATAATAGAAGAAATGATATAAGCAAAAAGAATAATTAAAATTGCACTAAAAGAATTATTTAATCTTTTTATAGCATAAGAAATAATACTTTTTTGTTTTCCATTAGTAACAAACTCTTTTGATGGATTAAATAATAAGCAGGAGCCATCATACATTTTTATAAAATCATTTATATCTACTTTTATTTTCCCTTTACTTGGACTATTAATTATTGCATAATCCTTTTTAATTCCACATAAAACTACAAATTGATTATTCAAATTAATAATTAAAGGGTAATATGCTTCTTCTTTTAATTCCTTTATAGAAAAAGACTTTTGCTGTGCAATTAAATTATAGCTTTCTGCTGCTTTTATTAAGCTATTTACATTTGTTCCATTTCTATCGATTAAGCAATCATTTCGTAAATTATCGAGTGGAATCCACAAATTATAATATGATAGTATCATAGCTAAAGAAGCTACTCCACTTTCAAGATTATTCATTTGCATTACAATAGGAACTTTTACTATGCAATTTTTTTTTGGTTTTTTTATGAATAATTTCATTTTTATACCTTTAATTAATAAGCATAGAAATTATTTTTTTTCTTTCTACTGTTATACTCACTTGTACTGGCCCTTTTTCTAATTCTTTGTCTGTTTTAAGTTCTATATGATAATACCAATTATTTTTTTCTACTCCTACAGCATAAAGGCTATATGCATCATTATTTAAATGCTCTTTAATATTATCATACGACATTGGAGTAGAGTCTAATAAAATAATTTTGGCATTAACATCTTCTACAATAGCACTTTGATTACTTTTTAGCATAGAAAAATCACTTTCAGATAAAAAGCAACAAACAGTGCCATCATTTTCCACAATCCCCTCAGAAATTACAACTGTTTCAATAGAACCAAAAAAACTATAAATTATACATCCAACTATAAGAACAAATATGGACAAAAAAATCAACCATACACTAGGAGATGTGGTAGCAAAATAATTATCTAAACTTTCTGGAGATACTATAATTCTTTTATCCTTATTTTTTTCATTCATATTTTATCCTTTTTAAAAAAATAATACGATACCCAGTTAAGGTATCGTATTAAGATATTTATTAGATCACAATTAATAATCTAATTCAATACACCTAACAATAAATTCAATTAACATTTTTGAACTTTGTCTCTAGTAGTATCAATTAATCCATGACAACTAGGGCATTCAAAAGATTCAACACCAATATACATTTCATCATCTACACAAGTAGCACATTTAGGGCAAGACCAACAAGAACCACAACTAGAATTATTATCCTTATACATATACTTATCCTCCTTGATTTATATATATTCATATAATAAATGAATGTTATTTATAAGTCAATAAAAATTTAATTAAGATTTTCTTAAGAAATATTTATATAAATGTACAATTTTTATTATATCTTGAATACACATTTTGATTGTGTTATAATTAAATAA
The DNA here is from genome assembly GCA_030539055.1 of Eubacteriales bacterium. Lineage (GTDB taxonomy): Bacteria > Bacillota > Clostridia > Lachnospirales > Lachnospiraceae > UBA3633. Next base: position 39,314 of record JAUNSV010000009.1, read on the forward strand.
ATAAAATATATGTTTAATATAATAATAAATAACAAGGATTAAATTAATAAAACAAACTAAGAAAATATTAATAAGAAAATAAGTATAATTTTTTTTTGATAATTGATATTATTTTACATAAAAATAGGAGAGTATATGTTCAAGAAAGTTGATACTGATTTAAATTTTGTTGATAGAGAAAAAAGAATTGAAGAATTTTGGAAAAAAGAAGAAATATTTGAAAAATCTATAAATGAAAGAGATAAAAAAAATTCTTATGTATTTTTTGATGGTCCTCCCACAGCAAATGGCAAGCCACATATAGGGCATGTAGAAACAAGAGCTTTTAAAGACTTAATCCCAAGGTATCATGCAATGAAAGGATCATTTGTACCACGAAAAGCTGGCTGGGACACACATGGACTACCAGTTGAGCTTGAAGTAGAAAAATCACTTGGCATAAATGGCAAGGATCAAATAGAAGAGTATGGTATAGAACCTTTTATAGATCAATGCAAAAAAAATGTGTGGAAATATAAATCAATGTGGGAAGATTTTTCTTTTAAAGTAGGTTTTTGGGCTGATATGGATAATCCATATGTTACATATTATGATGATTATATTGAATCAGAGTGGTGGGCTTTAAAAGAAATATATGATAAAAGTCTTTTGTATAAAAGCTTTAAAATAGTACCATATTGTCCTCGCTGTGGAACTCCTCTTTCTTCTCATGAAGTAGCACAAGGATACAAAGATGTAGTAGATACTACAGCAATTGTAAAATTTAAAGTAAAAAATGAGAATGCTTATTTTCTTGCTTGGACAACTACACCTTGGACTCTGCCATCAAATATGGCACTTTGTTTAAATGCTGATTTTGAATATGTGAAAGTAAAATGTGTAGATGGATATACTTATTATTTAGCTAAAGAGTTGTGCGATAAAATATTTGACAAATTAAAAGAAGAGTATAATACAAATGAAACATATGAAATATTAGAATCTTTTAAAGGCAGTGAATTAGAGTATAAAGAGTATGAACCACTATTTGATTATAGTGTAAATTCAGTTAAAAAACAAAATAAAAAAGCAAATATTATCACATGCGATTCTTATGTAACACTTGGGGAGGGAACTGGAATTGTACATATGGCACCTGCATTTGGTGAAGATGATGCAAGAGTATGCAAAAAATATGATATAGCTTTTGTTCAATTTGTAGATGAAAAAGGTTGCCTTACTAAAGAAACAGATTATGAGGGCTTATATGTAAAAAAAGCAAATGAAAAAATAATTGTAGATTTAGAAAAGAAAGGTAAAATTTTTTCACTTATAAAAATGAAGCATTCATATCCACATTGCTGGAGATGCAACACTCCTCTTATTTATTATGCAAGGGAGTCTTGGTTTATAAAGATGACACAAGTAAAAGAAGATTTAATAAAAAATAATAACACTATAAATTGGTATCCAGATAATATAGGTAAAGGCAGATTTGGAGACTGGATACAAAATGTGCAAGATTGGGGCATATCAAGAAATAGATATTGGGGAACTCCTCTTCCTATTTGGGAAGATGAAGATGGCAACAAACAAATAATAGGATCAAGAAAAGAATTAAAAGAATTATATGAAGAATATTACAACGATTTAGGTAAAAAAAATAATGAAGAGCATATTGATATAGATAAAATAGAATTACATAGACCTTTTATTGATAAAGTTAATATTAAATCAAAAGTATCAAATAAAAAAATGACTAGAGTAAAAGAAGTTATAGATTGTTGGTTTGACTCAGGTGCTATGCCATTTGCTCAACATCATTATCCATTTGAAAATAAGGAATTATTTGAAAAAGAATTCCCTGCTCAATTTATATGCGAAGCAGTTGACCAAACGAGAGGTTGGTTTTATTCTTTACTAGCAGAATCAACTTTATTATTTAATAAATCTTGTTTTGAAAATGTACTAGTACTTGGTCATGTGACAGATGAGAATGGTCAAAAAATGTCTAAAACTAAGGGCAATGCTGTAGACCCTATGGAAGCATTAAATAAATATGGCTCCGATGCAATCAGATGGTTTTTTTATATTAATTCTGCACCTTGGCTACCAAAAAGATTTTCAGATAAAAATGTGCAAGAGGGTCAAAATAAATTTTTAGCAACACTTCAAAATGTATATGCTTTTTTTGTGCTATATGCAAATATAGATGAATTTAATCCAAAAATTCATATTGGCAATACATCTAAATTAACTATTATGGATGAATGGTTAATTTCTAAATTAAATAATTTAATTAAAGAAGTTGATGATGATTTATCAAATTATAGGATTACAGAAAGTGCAAACAAACTTTTAAAATTTGTAGATGATTTATCAAATTGGTATGTAAGAAGAAATAGAGACAGGTTTTGGGCAAAAGGGATGGAGGATGATAAAAAAATTGCTTATAGTATTTTATATTATACATTAATACAATTTGCAAAATTAATAGCTCCATTTACTCCTTTTATAGCAGAAGAAATATATAATAATTTAGTTTTATCTTGCTATAAAGAAGATGAAATATTATCATTTTACAATGGACAAAAAATGACAGTAAAAAAATCAATTCACTTACTAGAGTATCCATTATCAAATAATTCATTAATAAATAAAGAATTGGAGCAAGTAATGGATGAAGCTATTTTAATTTGTGAGCTTGGTAGAAGTTGTAGGAACGAAGCGAATATAAAAAACAGACAGCCATTACAAAAAATGTTAATTAAAGCAAATGTAAATTTAAGTACTTTTTATATAGATATAATAAAAAATGAATTAAATATTAAGGAGATAATTCAAAAAGAGGATTTATCTGAATATACATCTTATATTTTTAAACCACAATTAAAAACGCTAGGTCCAAAGTATGGAAAATTGATAAATAATATTAAAGAAGCATTAAACAAATTAGATACTTCTATATCTTATAATGAATTAAAGAAAAATGGTTTTATTAATTTAAAAATAGATAGTGAAAATACAATCAAATTGGAAGAAAATGATATTATAATAGATTCTTCAAAAAAGGAGGGTTTTATTACTTCAGTCGATGGAACTACAACAGTAGTACTAGATACAAATTTAGATGATAATTTAATAGAAGAGGGTTTCATACGAGAGATAGTATCTAAAATTCAAACTATGAGAAAAGAAGCAAGTTTTGAAGTAATGGATTTAATAAATGTATATATTTACAATAATACAAAAATTGAACAATTAATAGAAAAATACAAAGATACTATTTTAAGAGAGATAATGTCTAAAGAAGTATTTACTACTAATCCAAAAAAGGATATATATACAAAAGAATGGGATATAAATAAAGAGAGTGTAACAATTAGTATAGAAGTAATAAAATAAATTAAGAAAGGATTACTTATGAAAGGAATAATACTTGCAGGTGGTTCTGGCACAAGGCTTTATCCACTAACAAAAGTTACATCAAAGCAACTTCTACCAATTTATGATAAACCAATGATTTATTATCCATTATCTGTACTCATGAATGCAAAAATTAAAGATATATTGATTATTTCTACACCACAAGATACAGACAGGTTTAAAGAATTATTGGGAGATGGAAATCAATTTGGCATAAATTTGTCGTATAAAGTGCAACCTAAACCAGAGGGATTAGCTCAAGCTTTTATTATTGGTGAAGAATTTATACGAGGCGATTCTTGCTCTATGATACTAGGAGATAATATTTTTTATGGGCACGGATTTGCAAAATTAAGTGAAGAAGCAGCTAAAAGGAAGAGTGGAGCGACAGTATTTGGTTATTATGTAGATGACCCAGAGCGATTTGGAATAGTAGAATTTGATAATAATAATAGAGCAATTTCTATTGAAGAAAAACCAAAAAATCCAAAATCAAATTATGCTGTTACTGGCTTATATTTTTATGATGAAAAAGTAGTAGAGTATGCAAAAAGTTTAAAACCATCTAAAAGAGGTGAGTTAGAAATTACCGATTTGAATAGAATATATTTGCAAAATGGACAATTAAATGTTGAAGTATTGGGAAAAGGATACACTTGGCTAGATACAGGGACACATGAATCATTAGTAGATGCAACTAATTTTGTTCATACAATAGAAATTCATGAGCATAGGAAAATAGCTTGCTTAGAAGAGATAGCATATGCAAACTCTTGGATAAGCAAAGAAAAAATAGAAGAAGCATATGAAACATATAAAAAGAATGAGTATGGTAGATACTTAAGAGAAATAATAGATGGCAAATTCTTAAATTAAAATCATATTGTAATTTAAATAATAAGGAGCATTATATGAATATAATTGTAACAGGTGGAGCAGGCTTTATTGGTGGTAATTTTATGCATTATATGGTATCAAAGTATTCAAATGATAAAATTATTTGCATTGATTGTTTAACTTATGCTGGTAATATGGAAACTCTTTCTCCATTAGAGAATAAAAAAAATTACAAATTTATTAAAGAGGATATAAGAAATAGAGATAATATTTATAAAATATTTGAAGAAGAAAAACCAGATATAATTGTAAATTTTGCAGCAGAATCACATGTAGATAGATCTGTAGAAAACCCAAGTATATTTCTTGAAACAAATATTATAGGTACAAGCGTTCTACTTGATGCATGTAAAAAGTATGGAATAAAAAGATTTCATCAAGTGTCTACAGATGAAGTGTATGGAGACTTACCACTGGATAGAAAAGATTTATTTTTTGTAGAAGATACACCGCTCCATACATCAAGCCCTTATTCATCATCAAAAGCAGCTGCAGATTTATTAACATTAGCATATCATAGAACATTTAAATTACCAGTTACAATTTCAAGATGCTCAAATAATTATGGACCCTACCATTTTCCAGAAAAATTAATACCATTAATCATTAGTAGAGCATTAAATAATGAAGAGCTTCCTGTATATGGTAAAGGAGAGAATATACGAGATTGGCTTTATGTTGAAGATCATTGTGTAGCTATAGACTTGATTATAAGAAACGGAAAAGTTGGCGAAATTTATAATATAGGTGGGCATAATGAAAAAACCAATTTAGAAGTAGTTAAAACTATATTAAAAGAGCTAGGAAAATCAGATTCACTAATAAAATTTGTACAAGATAGACCAGGTCATGATTTAAGATATGCTATTAACCCAGAAAAAATACAAAAGGAACTAGCTTGGATCCCACAATATAATTTTGAAACTGGTATAAAGAAAACAATTAAATGGTATTTAGAAAATAAAACTTGGTGGGAGCATATTGTTTCAGGAGAGTATAAAAATTATTTTAATAAAATGTATTCATATAGAATGTAATAGGAGAAAACATAATGAGAAATAAAATACTAGTTACAGGAACCAATGGACAACTAGGCTTTGATATATGTAATGAATTAAAAAAAAGAAATATTGAGTATATATCTACAGACATAAAAGATATGGATATAACGAATAAAAATTCTGTAGAAAGTTTTATTAAAACACACTCTCCCGATGCAATAATACATTGTGCAGCTTATACACAAGTTGATAAAGCAGAAGAAGATATTGAGAATTGTTATAAAGTAAATGTAGATGGAACAAAAAATTTAGCTAGTGTATGCAAAAATTTAGATATACCTATGATGTATTTTTCTACAGATTATGTTTTTGATGGAAAAGGAGTAGAAGCATTTAAAGTATTTGATAAAGCATCTCCCCAAAGTGTTTATGGGAAAACAAAATATCAAGGAGAAGAAGTTATTAGAGAATTATTAAAAAAATTTTTTATAATTAGAACTTCTTGGGTATTTGGAGTTAATGGTCATAATTTTGTAGAAACAATGATTAAATTATCACAAAATCATAATGAAATAAAAGTAGTAAATGATCAAATAGGATCACCTACATATACTTTTGATTTGGCTAAACTATCTGTAGATATGATACTTACAGAAAAATATGGAATATTTCATGCAACAAATGAAGGATTTTGCTCTTGGGCAGATTTTGCAAAAGAGATTTTTAAAATAAAAAAAATTAATACGAAAGTTATACCTGTATCAACAGAGGAGTATGGATTATCAAAAGCAAAAAGACCCAAAAACTCAAGGCTCGATAAATCTACTTTAACAATAAATGGATTTGAATTGCTTCCAGCATGGGAAGATGCACTAAAAAGATATATTAAAGAAAAAGAAGAAAGGAATAAAAATAATTAGTATGGGAAAATATTTTGGTACAGATGGTTTTAGAGGAGAAGCTAATGTAGGATTGACAGCTGATCATGCATACAAAATTGGTAAATTCCTAGGATTTTATTTTTCAAAAAAAGATAATAATGAAAAATGTAATATAGCTATAGGAAAAGACACAAGAAGATCCTCTTATATGTTTGAATATGCACTTGCAGCAGGTATTACATCTACTGGAGCAAATGCTTTGCTTCTACATGTAACAACAACTCCCTCTGTAAGTTATATAGTGCGTTCAGATAATTTAGATGCAGGAGTTATGATTTCTGCTTCTCATAATATATATTATGATAATGGTATCAAAATATTGAATGGAAAAGGCGAAAAAATGGAAGAAGAAATTCTTCTTAAGATAGAAGATTATCTTGATGGCAAAATCGAAGAAATACCTTTTGCGACTAAAGGAGATATAGGGAGAACATTTGATTATTCTCAAGGCAGAAATAGATATATAGGATATTTGATTTCTATTCCTATGAATAGTTTTAAAGGATACAAAGTAGCACTTGATTTGGCAAATGGAGCAGCTTTTTCTATAGCAAAAGCAGTGTTTGATGCACTTGGTGCAAAAACATTAGTCATAAATAATGAACCAAATGGTGATAATATAAATAATAATGCAGGTTCTACACATATTGAGGCACTTCAAAAATTCGTATTAGATGAAAAATGTGATATAGGATTTGCATATGATGGCGATGCAGATAGATGTATAGCTGTAGATGAGGATGGATCTATAGTAGATGGAGATTCAATACTATATATTTGTGGTTCATTATTAAAAGAAAAAAATCAATTAAAAAATAACACTATAGTAACTACTGTAATGTCTAATTTAGGATTATATAAAGCGCTAGATAAAATAAATATCCAATATGAAAAAACAGATGTAGGCGATAAATATGTATATGAATGTATAAGAGATAAAAATTATTCTATAGGTGGTGAGCAATCTGGGCATATTATTTTTTCTAAATATGCTGCAACAGGCGATGGAATATTAACATCGCTTCAAATAATGGAAACAATAATAGAAAGAAAAAAATCTATAAAAGAATTATTAAAAGAAATAAAAATTTTTCCTCAAATATTAAAAAATGTAAAAGTAACAGACAAACAAAAATGTATTGAAGATAAAGAAATTATTAATTTAGTAAATGATGTATCAAAAGAACTTGGAAATGATGGAAGAGTACTTTTAAGAAAATCTGGTACAGAAAATTTAATAAGAATAATGGTAGAAGCAAAAGATGAAAATATTTGTAAATTATATATAGATAAAATTTATAAAAAAATAGAAGAGCTTAAATACATTTGTTAATATTCTTAATATATCATATAAAGGAGTGAAAAAAATGAAAAAAATATTTTTATATTTATTGATAATTTTGTTTAGTATAAGTATACAAAACAAAACCATTTGCTTAAACTCTAATAATGATAATAGTGTTGCTAATAATACTATTGCAAGTGAAAATTTAATTGATTATACATTATTAGTCAAAAACGAAATAGATAGTTTAATAAATTATTTATTAAAAAAATTCAAACAAAATTCTTTACAAGAGTATTTAGATAATACATTAAGTAATAATGCTGGAAAAGGATCAGAAAGTTATGTATTTGCAATTTTGCAATTAGATAAAATTGATAATAATATATCATTAAATTATAACAAATATTTTACTTCTTTAAATGAATATTGCAATAATAAGAAGATGAATCCAGTATCATCACTTAATAATGCTTTAATGTATATAGCACTTGGAAAGACCGATGATCCTTTTGTAAAAAAAGTAGCAAATGAAAGTATAGGTAAAATGGGTATTATGAGTTATATATATGGAATGCATATTTTAAATAATGGTGCAAAGTCTGATACTTATACAATAGAAGATGTAAAAGAAAAATTACTTACTTTTTATAAAGAGGGATATGGATTTGTAGTAAATGAAAAAGAAGTAGATGTAGATATAAGTGCAATGGCTATTCAATGTTTAGCACCATATTATAATGAAATAAAAATAAAAAAGATAATTGATGATACACTACTTGTTCTAAGCAATATTCAAAATGAAAATGCAGGATTTGTAAGTTACGGAAGTGAAAACCCAGAGAGTGCTTCTCAAGTCTTGCTTGCACTTAGTTCATTAAAAAAAGATGCATTTAATGATGCAATGTTTATAAAAAATAACAATAACTTACTCAATTTTTTATATAGATATAAAACAGAATCTGGTGCATATACACATATATTAAACGAATATGATAATTCTTTAAGTACTAATCAAGCATTTTACTCACTTGTTTCATATTATATATATAAAACAAGCAATAAAATTTATTATATATTTAAATAAGGATAAAAATGAAAAAAAAAATTTTAAAAAATGTATTTTTTGTTATTATATCATGTATTATTATTTTCATAATTTTTAAAGCTTTAAATATTCAAAATAAAACACAATTTTATGAAAAAGATATAAATAGTACAATTACTCAAGTAGGCACTGTTTCTTTTTATATTGATTGCAATAATATTTTTTCAAATGCAAGCAAGAGTGATATTACAAGAAACACAATATATGCAAATGATGAAGTAATATTATATGATAATGATAGTGTGTATGACATATTATTAAGAATATGCAAAAAAGAAAAAATACAATTAGATGCAAATTATTCTGAAATATTTAATACAACATATGTAAAAGGTATAGCTAATATTTATGAACTTGATTATGGTGATTTATCTGGCTGGGTATATATGGTAAACGATTATCAACCAAGTGTTGGAGCAAGTGAATATAAATTAAAAAAAGGAGATAAGGTAGTTTGGTTTTATACATTAAATTTGGGAAAAGATTATTAGTAAAATAATTCATATATGGGAAAATTAAATGATAATAAAAAATAATACAAACACTAAAAATGTATATGAATTTATATTAATTAATTCAAAATTGAATTTTGTTAAAATAAGCAATTTTGGTGCTACAATAATGCAAATAGTGCTTGAAGATATTAATAATAAGAAAACAGATATTACTTTAGGATATGATACAATTGAAGAATATATGCGTAAAGATAATATATATTATTTTGGAGCAACTTGTGGTAGATTTGCAAATAGAATAAAAAATGCTAAATTCAAAATAGGAGAAAAAGAATATAAATTAAATAATAATGATGGAAATAACATATTGCATGGTGGAGAAGAGGGTTTTAATAAAAAAATATTTAACATATTAAAAATAGAAGAAGAAAATGATAAAAATATTTTAGTTTTGGAATATTTTAGTAAAGACTTAGAAATGGGTTTTCCTGGGAATTTAAATTTAAGTGTTACTTTTTCATTTGATGATAATGATGTTCTTTCTATTACATATGAAGCAAAAAGCGATAAAGATACTTATGTAAATTTTACAAATCATACTTATTTTAATTTAAATGGAGTAGAAGAAAGTAATAATATAGAAAATCATTATTTACAAATTGATTCAAAACACATACTTGAATTAGATAATGAACAAGTACCTAATGGAAAACTTTTTAATATAAAAAATACGCCATTTGATTTTACAAATACAAAACAAATAGGTAAAGAAATAAATGATATTTTATTAAAAAAAACAAAAGGATACGATCATAATTATTGTTTAGATGATACAAAAAAATCAATAAAAGTTTTTTCAGAATTAACAAAAATTAAATTAGAAATAAAGACTACTCTTAATGGTATGCAATTATATACAGCTAATTTTTTAGAGAATGTGAAAGGTAAAAAAAATATTATATATAATAAAAGAAGTGGAGTATGTTTTGAAACACAACATTACCCCAATAATCCAAATATTAATGCATTTCCAAAATCGTTATTAAAAAAGGATGAGAAGTATATAAGCAAAACAGAATATAAATTTTCATTGATGTGAATGATAAAATAATTGTTTCCTAGTTTAGAAGAAAAAAGCTACAAAAAAATATAAAAAATAATATTAATATAAATTCAAAAA
>JAUNSV010000010.1 GCA_030539055.1 Eubacteriales bacterium
TATTCTTTAATTTTTATTTTATTCCAAGCTCTTTTTGTAATTCTGTGTCTGCAAGAAATCGTTCTTTGGCCTCTTCCATTGAAATATTATTATATAATAAATCTATAATAAAAAAATCATCAATTTTATTATTTTCATCTAAAATATCGATACCCCCAACCCATTTAATATCTCTATTTTTTAATAAAAATTTATATATATATACTTTCGTTCCACTAATACTTACACTATCAATATCAAAATTCACCACATCTAAATCAAAAATTCCTGTTCTCTCATTATATTTTTCAATAAATTTATTTGAAATAGGAATTTCAATTTTTTTTAAGTTGCTGTTTTTAAATATATAGTATGCTGATTGTTTTTCAAAAACATCAAAATCAACATCTTTCTCATTTATTAATTCAACCTGTGCTTCTTCAAGTTGTAGGTCAGAGGATAAACTATATTTTACATCATATGTCCTTCTTTTACATTCCAAAAAACTATCTACTTCAAACTTTACTTTTTTCTTGTTTATGTCTAAATCAAGTAGTGTTACTTTATTATATTCAAGTGGACTATAATGTATAAACAAATCAAGAAAAGTTTTGTATTTAGTTTTAAAATTATTTGATATTGCTATATCATCTCCATCCCATTCAAGCCCACCTACATATGCATTATTATATCTACACAAATTTTCAAAATTTTCTTTTGTATGTCCATCATCAAATAGAATTTTCTTTGTTTGCATATTAGTATTGTTATTTAAAATATCTACATTACCGAGTTTAACATTCACTGATTGAATATTTCCGTCTTCAATATGAACCCTTACTCTATATTTTCTTTTTTCACTAGTATTTTTTGCTACTATATCTACATATTTGCCATAATTATCACTACCTAATATATCACTACTTTCAATTTCAGTATAATCAAAATCTTCAAATAACCCGTTTTTTTGATTAAAATATTTTTCCTGTTTATCAACATTTCCAGCACGAACTCTATCATTATTAATTATCAGTATCCAATCACCATTTTTTTTACACATCTCTAGTATAGCTTCCTTTAAGTTAAAATGATATTTGTAAATTTTTTCTCTTTCTGTTCTTGTTGCATTTTCTTTATATATACCTGGATTCATTCTCATACCATAATAGTAAAAAGTATCTACATCATCAAAATTAAAATCTTCAAAATTTGGTATATTATTATTTTTGTAATCATCAACAGTTAATTTTTCTAAATCATTTTCGCTTATACTTTTTTTATTTACTTCAGTAGTTTCCTTATCACTTTTATTCATACTTAATACAAAAATAGTAATTATAATAAAAACTACAAGTAATATACTTCCTAATATTAAATATTTCTTTTTCATCTATTTTTTCTCCATATTACTGTATAAATAGTGAATCTCCAATTTCTTTTCTCTAAATATTTATCGCATATATCAAAAATAAAATTATCTACACTTAAAAATCTATATTTTTTATTCTTTAATCCAAAATTTCTGGATAATCATTTAAATATCTTTTTAACATATTTAATTCAAATTCTGTCATCCCACCATTTGTGTAAAACCATTCATTAATATCATTTTCAGTATGTCCTTTTAACTTGTTTTTATTTTCTATAATAAATTTATTTAAATTATCATTATTTTCAATATATATTTTTTCAATTTGTTCTTTTGTGAAATCCTTTCCATAATCTTTCAAGTTATTTCTAATACTTTCGACTGTATCTGCATAATCTTTTCGTTTATAATTATCTCTATCATCACTATTTATTATATTTTTGCATACTATTGTTTCATATTCATAAGTATTTGTTTCATCAATTATAAATACAGTAGATACATCTATATCTTTATACTTATTTAAATTAATATTGTATCTTTCTAATAAATCTTTTGCTTGTTTTTCTCTTCTTTCTATTCTTCTTTCCCGTTCATTTATCAGTTGATTATAAAGTCTATTATTACCATTTGTACTTTCCAATACTAAAAAAGCATTTTTGTTATATGTATTTATATCTTTTATTATTAATTTTCTATTTTTTGCACTACCTATTTCATCTTCATCAATAAATGGTAAAAATGTTTTATAATATTTATTAAATGCATTTTTTGATATTTCTTTTATATTTTCTATATGTAAAATATTATATCCTATATATTTATTTTTTGTTATTTCTTTTAATTTGTTTATTAATTCTTCACTATTTAATTCTGTAATTTTATTATTTACATCATATGAAGTGCATATTGAAAATATTGGATTGTTTTTACTATCAAAACCCACACAAATTCCCAATGCATAACCATCATAATCATAAACACCTATATCCCCAATTTCTACATCTTCTATATCACATTCATTGAAATTTAAAATATTGTTTTCTTGTATGTTATAAAAGTCATCACTAATAAAACCAAAACAATTTCTTAATATATTAAAAATCCAATGATTTTCACTAAAAAAAATACTTTGGCTTATATAATTATAACTTATAGCATCTTGAATATTATCAATTTTTTCTATATTTTTATTTTCATATAATTCGTTTTTATTATTGCAAATACTTAAAAAATTATTTGCTACTAAATCTATTGGAATATCATACAAGTTCTCTTTACATTCATATACACCTATTTCTATGTTCTTCCCATAAAACGATTCATTTCTTTTCTTGTCATCTATAAAACCAATTTTACGATATAAAACCGTTCCTGTCCAATTTAATACATATTCTTGAAATCCTTTTTTTGTCATTCTTTCTTTGGGGACATCCATATAATCAATTCCTACATAAGGTATTCCTGTAGTAATATAATTATACTTTTCAAATCCTCTTAATACTTCTCCTGTATCTTTATCTCTATAGAATGGATACCATCTTGTACCTTCATAAGTATACTCATTTGGTGATAAATTTACTTTTCTATCTAAATATAAATTAATTCCACCAATATATTCAACATTTCTATAGTTTTCTTTTCTGCCTTTTTTAAAATACTGCCCATTATTCTTATATTCATTTTTAAATTCATATTGTTTTTCATTATTAGATTTTATATCTATGGATTTTTTTATGTTAAAAACTAAAGCAAAAATACTGACTAATATTACTATTGATAACATTGATATAAATATGTATATTTTTTTGAATTTTTCGTTCATTATTCAAAATCTCCTTTTACACCATTTTCGCCATATATTCTTGTAAAATCTTCCCATCTCTCACATTCATATTCTCCATCTACTCTTGTACAATCTATTAATCCATATTCACAAAAAATAAACTTATCTCCAAAAGAATTTGTTATACTATCTATTTGTATTGTCTCACCAACCACCTCTTTATAATGAATTAAATTTACTAACTGGTTAAGTACTATATTTAATTTTTCTTTTAATTTACTTACCACAAAAGAAACTGGGTCTATTATTAATCCATAATAATCATATCTATCCTTTGAAGCTTTCCATAAACCTTTAGAAAATCCACTTGTTATTGGGTCATACTTTGATACAATATCTGTAAAACCATTAACTGCATAATCTATTACATCTTCTGCTAATCCCTTTAAATCCAATACATATAACCCTACATTTATACTACCTTGAATAAATTTTGTTACAAGTGCTTTTATTTGTGAATTATTAGAACCAGTTAAACTCATATAATATATGAGTGCTGTTTCTCTCGGAGCATACCAAATATCTTTATAACACATATTTTTGTCAACTGGATAAATTGAATTTTCTTTAGCTTTCCAAGTAGCACCATAAACATATCCAGAGCTGTTAAAGCCATTATATGTATGTTGTTCCATGCATAAAATAATTGGTGTGTTTGGTACTTTATCTCCTATATAATGAAGTCTAATTTCATACTCGTTTTCACCATCTTGAATAATACTCTGATGTAATATCTTCATTTGCATAGCTTTCTATATCAATATAATATCTATTTCGTATTTCATTTGCATTTTTCTCTCTATTATTCAGTCTCTCTTTTCTTTCTAGCATAAATTGATCAAATAGATTACATCCTATCCATTCGTTTTTAACTTTCATTTGTTTATATAAGATTTGGCTGTTATATATATCAATATTATCAATTATTATGCTTTCATTTATTTCGTTAATCAATGGTAAATTTGTACTATAATATTTTTCAAATACATTTTTTACACTATTACTAATGTTTTCAGTGTACAATACATTATACCCTTTATATTCACATAATGTATCACTCATATCTAAATGCCCTATATATTCTTCCATTTTTTTAGCTCATTAATATTTTGATTAATATTCAATGAAGAGCATATCGTAAATATAGGATTTTTCTTTTTATCATATCCTATACACATTCCCATACAATTAATACCATCATCTTTTTTATATATACCAATATCTCCTATTGAACAATCCTTGATGTCAACTTCCATAAATTAATTTTATTATTGTACACTATATCATAAAAATCATCTGAAATATATCCAATAGTATTTCTAAGGATATATAGAATCCAATCATTTTCAGAAAAAAATGTTATATCTTCATTCCCCATTTTATAACTACCAAAATTTATTGCCTTAACTATATCATCAATATTGTAGGTTTCACTTCTTTTAATATATTTTGTATTAAACCAAATGTCTGAAATGAGTAAATCTATTGGTTTATCATAATCATAGCTTTCACAATAGTAAATACCTTTTGAATTATCATATGAAGATTTATCACTTAGTCCATACTGTCCAAATCTTGAATAATTTCCATATAATACTGATCCAGTCCACTTTTTTACATAATCACTAAAACCTTTTTGGGTTTTTCTATCATTTGGTGTGTCATAATGATCTAAACCCACGAATGGTATCCCTGCCGTTATATAATTTATTCTTTCTAATCCTCTCAATATTTCACTTGTGTCTTTATCTCTATAAAATGGATACCATCTTACACCATTGTATCTTTCTTCTTTTGATGATATATTGTATTCTCTTTGTAGATTATAATTAATCCCACCTATATATTCTACTTTGCGATAATTGGGAATCTCTTGAGTATAAGTAGATAAATTCCCACTATTAATATAATTTCCTTTATTTATATAACTATTTGTTGATTTTATGTTGCTTTGAGATTTAATATCTATATTAAAAAATTTATTTTTTAATGAAAAAAGAATTATTAATAATACTATGGTAATTATACATATAACAACTATTTTTATATTTTTATTCTTAGACATATCTTTATCTCCATTTTTCTTTAACACCATACTAGCAATATACATCAATTGTTCTTAAATACAAATTTTATTTTTCATCTAATATATTCCTATTTTCATTTAAAAATCTCTTAATAAATCTCAATTCAAGTTCTGAAATTCCACCAATCGAATAATACCAGTTTCTCAATTCTTCATCATTTATATTCTTTAGTTTATCCTTATTTTTTATTACTAACTCTTTTAATTCATCGTATGCATTTTTATATGCGATTTCAAGTTGTTCTTGAGAAAAATCATCTCCATAGTTTTTAAATTTTTCAATCATTTCTACTTGTTTTTCTTCATTAGTTTTTCTCGTATATCTTTGCAAATATGATTTTAGTATTTTATTTACAAATCCTTGTCCAAATTTTAAATACAAATTATCAAAATTATTATTTAATATATCATTAGAATATTTATCAATAATATCATTTATTAAGTCAATATTTTCTTTATCTAATAACTGTTCATTTATTGACTCATCATCTAAATTATTATAATAATCACTTAAATTAAAAACTTTATTTGTATTTATGCCAATATTCTTCTCTCTTTCAATATTATTAGAATTAGTATTTTGTTTATACTCTCCTAAATATTTTTGATATTGATAAGTATTTGTTTCATTTATCATATACATAGTTGAAATATCTTTGATTTGATATTCAGACAAATCTATTTGGTTATGTTGTCTAATTGTTTCTGCAAGTTTTTCACGATTCTGTATTCTATTTATTCTTTCAGATAATATTTTTTCATTCAAATCTTCATTGCCACTAATATATTTTTCTTTATCAATATAGTATTCGATTCTCTCATTATATAATGATATATCTTTTATTATGAAATTTTTTTTATTTGTATTATTATCAATATCAAATGGAAGATATGTTCGATAATAACTATTAAATACATTATTTGTTTCTGCATTTAATTTTTCTATATGCAATAAATTATATCCTTCTTCAATATCCTTATATTTTTTTGCTTCATCTAAGATTTTATATATATTTTCAGAAGCTGATATTGAAAATATAGGGTTAAAATTAACATCATAGCCAACACAAATGCCTATATTATATCCAGTTTTTTCATCTCCATATACTCCAATATCACCAATAACAACTTCAGTAATATTTATTTCATCAAAACAAATTCTATTATTATTATTTAATTCATAAAAATTATCACCAATATACCCAAAACAATTTCTTAATATATTAAGAATCCATTCATTTTCTGACAATTCTATTGTTGGTAATTTATAATTCTTACTTTTCAAATCTTCGAGATTATATATATCATAACAATTTGAATATTCTTTCCCGTTACCCCATAAATTATCAGCAACTAAATCAATCGGCATATCATACAAATTATCTTTACATTCATATATTCCATTATATATATTCTTATATTTGTCAAAATGTGTTTCAGGAGAATTAATTCTATTAGTTCTTGATAATACACAGCCAGTCCAATTTAATACATAATTTTGAAAACCTTTTTTAGTTTTTCTTTCATTTGGTATTTCTAATTTATCAAGTCCAATATATGGCACTCCTACATTTATAAAATTATAAATCTCAAGTCCACGCAAAATCTCTCCAGTATTTTTATCTCTAAAAAAAGAATACCATCGTTCACCAACAAATTTCTCTTCATATTTAGAAATTCCAAATGGTCTATTTAAATTTATCTTTATACCACCTATATATTCAACTTCTCTATACGATTTATGTTTATTATCATCCACATATTTTTCAAAATTAATGTATTTAGCACTATCAATATTTATATTTTCATTTTCGCTTAACATTACACCATTATGACTAAGATTAAAATACATAACAAGAATAATAATTGTCAAAATAAAAATGCTAATGATAATCTTTATTTTATTAATTAATTTCATCTTTCCACCTATTTAAAAATACCCTTTGCTCCAAATTGACCAGACATATAATCATATGTACTCCATCTTTGACAATTTTGTTTATACTTAAATAAATTTTGATTATAAATATCTACCTCTTTTTCCCCTATAATTAAACCACCAAATACTTCATATATTTCTTCACCTTTTGAATTTATATATGAATTAAAACCTATTTCATCGCAAATACTTTTTTTAAACATTTCATAATCAACAACATATCTAAATCCATAATTAAATAAACTTTCAAGAGTCTCACTTATGCCAATTATTAATGGATTTGTGCCCTCTATCACTTCCTTTATATTATCATATAAAGATTTTATCATTTTAACTCCTATTTCTTCAAAAAAATCATCTAAAATAATTAGCTTTTTAAATAATTTTGTTATTAGCTTTTCTCCACTAGATATTTCAGCTATTTTAATAGTTGTCAATACATAAAATAATGATATGTCACTATTCATATATGTTTTTTTCTTAAATACTTGTTCTTCAAATTCATCACTATTATTATCACCTATTGGGTATATTGTATTATTTTTACCCATCCACACTCCGCCAATACTATTGTTTTTACCATCTATATGCTGTACCAGACCTATTCGTAAAACTGATGATGTTTCTGCATTTCCTAAACATTTTAATTTTACAAAATATTCATTATATCCATTTTGTATTATTCCTTCTTCATAAAAAACTTTATTATAACTAACATCTTTACCATATTTTTTAAAAATATCAAGTATTTTTTTCACAATATTATTTATAAAAAGATTTGTCTTTTTTAATAAAATAATGCTTCATAGTCTTCAAATTTATCTATGTCTTCATCAAATGTGGTATTTTTATTTACTTTGTTTGATTTTTTATTTTTCTTATTATATGATTTTTTTATAGTTTTTTTCTTATCAATTTTTTTTATTTGTTTTTCATTTTTATTAATTTTAAATATCTTACAAAAAAGCCATATTATTAATTTAAAAAATATATAATATATGTAACATATAAAAAATAATATAGATCCTATAACCCAAATTAACGAAAATAATATTATAAAAATAATTCGAAAATGATCATTCTCTTTATTTTTAATATTTAATTTAATCCAATCACAAAATAAATTATAATAAATTAGCATTTTTTCTCCAAAAAATTTAAAAAAAAGGATAGTTGTATCTATCCAAAAAAGTAATTTAACGCACGTGAGAGGATTTGAACCCCCGACCCCTTGGTCCGTAGCCAAGTGCTCTATCCAGCTGAGCTACACGCGCATAAAAAGTATTATAGTAAAATATATAAATTAAGTCAATATATAATAATATTACTCGACTTTAGATAAGGCTTTTCCTGTGTCATCAATTTTGTATTTCCCAACTGCTGTTGTGATTTCTTTCGTTTTTCCCGCATCTGCTTTTGCTAAGGATCCATCAGCTTGCAAAAAGTATGCTCCTGTAGAAGTATTAATCCAAGTATTGTATTTTAATTCTCCTGTAGATAAATCAAAATAGTATGTTGAACCATTAGTGAATTCTCTCCAACCTGTAATCATATATCCACTAGCATCTACACAAAACTTATTGCCTTTATAATCTATCCATTCATTTACAGCTTTTGTACCATCATTTTTAATATAATACCAACCTGTATTATCCTTACTCCATATACCACTTGATGCTAATGTAGTATTTCCTGAATCAATTACTTTGATAGCATAATTTAACAATGCCTTAGATAAATTATAATGATCCCCATTTGATTTTAAAACTACTGTTGCAATGTCTTGATCTTTATATTTATACATCACAGCTAAGGTGTATTTTGCTTTTGTAGTATATCCTTGCTTTCCAAAACTACATCTTTGATCATAAAATGATGAAGTATTATTTGATATTTTCATATTTGATTCTATAAATAAAGAATTTCTATGTGCTGTCTTTGGCAATGTATATGATGTCTTTCTCAATATATTTACTATGTTTTCATCTTTTGAAATTTTGCTTAATATAATAGCCATATCATAAGCTGATGTATATTGCTTATCATCATTTAAACCAGAGGGATTTGTAAAATTTGTATTATTACAACCCCATGATTTTACTGTTTCATTCATTAATGTTACAAAATTATTTATTGAACCACTTACTTTCTCTGCTGCAATATTTGCACAATCACATGCAGATTTCAATAGCATTGCATGCAATAAATTTTCTACACTAATTGTATCTCCCTCTTGCAATAAAATATTATTAGCTCCACTCTCCAAATTTGATATTGCACTTTTTGATACACTTACTATATCACTTAATTTTGCATTTTTTAATAACAAATATGAAGTTACTAAATTTGTTAAAGAAGCTGGTGCTAATTGTGTATTCTCATCTTTTGATACATAATATTGATTAGTAGATAAATTTACTACTATTGCACTTTCTGATGTAATACTTGGTTTCCCATCTAATTGAACATTTGCATTTGTTAATTGAATTAATTCTGTATTAGTTGTAGTTTGGTTATTTGTAGTTGTAGTAGTTGCATTTTGAGTAGTAGTATTATTATTTGTTATTGATACTTCATTAGGACCTGTAGAAATAGATGTACCTGTAGAACCAATAGCTGCACCTGGCCCCAAATTATTGTTTTGAGTAATTTCTTTTCCATATATTCTTTGCGAAACTGTACCAGAGCTACTTCCTGTATCTCCACCTGGTGTAGTTGCAATGACTATATTAGAAGCAAAAATATTTGAAATAAATAAGATTAAAGATAATGATATACTAATTAAAATTTTAAATAAGTTTCTCATTACTCTCCTCCTTAGTTTGTGCTACTATATCCTCTTTTTTATCATCACTACTAGAATTTACTCTATCCTTTTTTTCTGAAAAATCTAATCCTGTAATCTCAGATAAAATGTTCATAAATTCTTTTCCAGTAATTGTTTCTTTTTGAATTAAATAATCAGATATTCTGTCTAATGCTTCTCTGTTATTATTAAGAATTTCTTTTGCTTTATCATGTGCCTCTTCAAGCATCTTTTTTACTTCTTCATCAACTAGTGTTGCGGTATTATCGCCACAATTCATAAGTGTATCATCGCCTAAGTACATATTCTTTTTTGTTTCTAACCCCATTAAACCAAATTTTGTACTCATTCCATATTGTGTAATCATTGCTCTTGCAAGTTTAGTAGCTTCTTCTATATCATTTGCAGCTCCTGTAGTTACTGTATCAAATACGATTTCTTCTGCTGCTCTTCCCGATAAAAAAGTAATAAGCCTTGCTTCCAATTCTTTTTTTGTATTTAAGTATTTTTCTTCCTCTGGTGTTTGCAATACATATCCAAGAGCTCCCATAGTCCGAGGAACTATAGTAATTTTTTGTACTGGTTCTGAATGTTTTAACATAGCTGATACTAAAGCATGACCTACTTCATGATATGATACAATTCTTCTTTCTTCTTTAGAAAGCACTCTATCTTTTTTTTCTTTTCCTACTAATACTACTTCAACTGCTTCAAATAAGTCTAATTGTGATACTTCTTTTCTTGAATGCTTTGCAGCATTGATTGCAGCTTCATTTATCATATTTGCTAAATCTGCTCCGACAGCACCAGATGTAGATAAAGCTATTTCATCAAAATCTACTGATTTGTCCATCTTGACATCTTTTGAATGCACTTTTAATATTGCTACTCTACCTTTTAGATCTGGTTTTTCTACTATTATTCTTCTATCAAATCTACCTGGCCGAAGCAATGCTTGATCTAATACTTCTGGTCTATTTGTAGCAGCCATTACCATAATACCTTTATTAACATCAAATCCATCCATTTCAGATAAAAGTTGATTTAGTGTTTGCTCTCTCTCTGAATCTGCACCTGAGGCTGACCTTGCATCCCTTGATCTACCAATAGCATCTATTTCATCTATAAAAACAATACAAGGTGAGGCACTTTGTGCTTGTTTAAATAAATCTCTTACTCTTGAGGCTCCAACTCCTGCATACATTTCTACAAAATCTGAACCTGTAAGTGAAAAGAAAGGTACTTTTGCTTCTCCAGCTACTGCTTTTGCTAGTAGAGTTTTTCCTGTACCTGGGGGTCCAACTAATAATGCACCCTTTGGCAATTTGGCACCTACTACTGTATATTTTTGGGGATTATGTAAAAAATCAACAATTTCTACTAATGATTCTTTTGCTTCATCCTCTCCTGCTACATCATTAAATGTAACTCCAGTTTCTTTTTGCATATATCTTTTTGCATTAGATTTCCCAATGCCCATTATTCCACCACCCATTGCTCCACCCATACGCTTAGAAAGCATATTGAATAAGAACATTATGAAAATAAAAGGCACTATCCAACCGATTATTATTTCTTGCAAGAATGAACTTTTTACACCAACTATTTCAATTCCTTTTTGATTTAAAAGTCTATTCATTAACTCTGGATCTTCTACCTTAGTTACTCTGCATCGCATAGATGTAGCATTAACTTGTTTCATTACTTCATCAATCAAGCTTTTGCTTTCAGTAGTTTCTGTAGGTAAACCTTGAGATTCGTTCATTTTCTCATTATCTAAATATACATAAATATCTTCGCCAATCTCTACTCTTTTTACTACTCCTTGATCCACATATTCTACAAATTGACTATAAGTAATATCTTTCACATTATTAGAAAAAAGTGAGCTTGAAAACATTTGCCAAATAAAAGCTGTAAGTACTACAGCAATTGCTATTCCAAATAGTGTTTGTCCTATATTACCATTACCTTTATTTTGACCTTGGTTTGTATTCTTATTATTGTTGTTGTCCATTAATTATCCTTTTTTAATAGTATAAAGCATCTTTTATATAAAGCTTTCTATAGTTTGAACCATAAGGTATATCTTCATATAGTTGTAAAGAAAAAGTTTTGCATCCTGAAATATCTACATTTATAGTTTCATAAATATAATTATTGAAATCTGTAAATCTTTCAATATCTACTCCATTGTCATCTGTTACTACTAAAGTATATGTAGCATATGGATCATAATCACTCTTGTATGAAAGCGATAATCTTGCACTAAAACTATTGTATCCAGGATTTGTAAATAAAGCAAAAGATTGATCTTGATTAAAACTCATAATGTTCCCAGTCCAAACTGTGCCATCTTTTATTTTTGCACTGTCTTTGTTTTTACTTACTCCATCCGAATAATAAATCCATTTTTTTAGCATTTTATGATCACTTGTATTATTTGATGGCACTGGTGTTGGTGTAGGTGATGGTGTTGGATTCACTCCAACAATTTTTGTTTGCACTATTCCATTTACAACCCATTCTCCTGATGCATTTATGATATATCCATCTGGAGTTATTGTATTTGTTAAAATATATCCATCTTCCATAAAGAAATAGCATTTTGCTACTCCAGAATTGTTTGCATCTATCCAATGCCAACCGCTTCTTGTAAAAGGTCCACCAACATACTCTTGATATTTCCAACCTGTTGAATCATTTAACCAAGTACCCGCAAATGACATTATACATATTGCAAATATAAAAAATGTTGATATTAATATTTTCATTTTTTTCATATGCTAACCCCTTTATAAAAGATTAATTTATTTTGATTTTAGTATATTGTGTCAAATAAGATTTGATTGTATCTGCCATAACTTTCTTGTACTCAGGTACATCTTCTGTATCATCATATATAATTCTCTTATCTGAAAACCTATATCCCAAATCATCAAGTTGATCTATATTTCTCTCTATAACACTTGTAGTAGAAAGTTTTGGTGCAAAATCATAATATATAAGTAAATTAGTTTTCTCTAAAATATTATGGAATAAAGAAAGGTATGAATAATACTCATCCTCACTTTCACTTTCAAATGGAACAATTATCAAATCTGTTTCTGAAAATTCTTGAGAGTCAAGTGTTTGTTGTACAATATCATAATTGGTAGCTCCCTCTGTAATAATTGTTACTCTATTATCTTTTATATATTCCTCTATTCCTTTATGAAAGTCAGCACTTATAAAATATGCATGTGTTACATTCTCTAATCTTCTTACTACATTTTGTGATACTTCCTCTTGTAAACCAGCAATTACAGAATTAAAATATCCAAATGATACACTTGATAAGGTATCTACCTCATCTTTCAAATTAAAATAATTTTCATTTAATAATTTTACTTCATCTTGCAAGCTTTCTTTTTCACTTTGCAAAGTTTTCAAACTTTCCTTTAAATTATTTATTTCATTTTGTGCATTTATAGTATTTTTATCATCAGTATTTTGTATATTTTGACAAGAAAATAAATTAAAAGAAACACATAATAATGTTAAAATTAATAATATTTTTTTCATAAAAAGCTCTCCCTTACTTATTTTATAATTATTATAACATAGTAAAACTTTTAGTTCAATGAATAAATTTTATCATAAAAATATGTATCTTGTGTGAAAGAGAATTGTACAGATTTATGTAAAAATTCAATTATATTAACAAACATTAAGGATTTTTTTAAAAAATCTAAATACTATGCTTGTTTGCATAAGAAGACAAAATCATTGTCAAAGCACCATCACCTGTTACATTACAAGCTGTACCAAAACTGTCTTGCAAAGCAAAAATTGTAAGCATAAGAGCTATGCCACTTGCATCAAAATTCAATATTCCTGATATTAAGCCAAGGGACGCCATAACTGTACCACCTGGAACTCCTGGTGCTCCAATAGCAAATATTGCGAGTAAAATACAAAATAAAAGCATTGTTGAAAGATGTGGTATTTGACCATATAACACTTTAGAAATTGTCATTACAAAAAATACTTCTGTAAGTACAGAACCACATAGGTGAATATTTGCAAAAAGTGGTATTCCAAAGTCTATCATATCTCCTCTCAATACATCGCTAGAAGATTTTTTTGCACACTTTAAAGATACAGCCAAAGTTGCAGCTGAAGACATTGTTCCTATTGCAGTTAAATATGCTGGACCATAATTTTTTATGACTTCCAATGGATTTTTACCACTGTATAATCCTGCAATTCCATAAAGAACAAAAAGCCAAATGTAATGCCCTAGTATTACTATCAAAATAATAATTAAAAATATTGGTAATTGATTTGTTATACTTCCCTCATACGAGAGTGTTGCAAAAGTGCAAGCTATAAAAAATGGTAGTATGGGAATTACAATTTTTGATACAATATCTAAAACCATTTTTTGAAATTCATTTAATAATTGTATAATTGTTTGTGATTTTGTCCAGGCTGCAGAAAGACCTATTATTATTGCAAAAACTAAAGCAGACATGACAGGCATAATTTGTGGAATTGATAAAGCAAATATATCTTTTGGAAGCTCTTTTAATCCCTCACTTACATTAGCAATAGTAAGTGTAGGTATAATAACATATCCAGAAAGCATAGAACATATAGCTGCTAAAACAGATGAAGCATATGCAAGAATAAGTGCTAAGCCAAGCATTTTAGTAGCATTTAAACCTAATTTTGTAATTGATGGAGCTATAAAACCTATTACAATAATTGGTACTATAAAACTAATAAGCTGACCTAAAATATTTTTTATTGGTACTAATACTTGCATTAAATTCTCATTTGCAAATAAACCAATTATTATTCCTAAAATTACTCCTACTATTAATCTTGCTGGAAGAAAGCTAAAAAACTTTTTCATAATTAATCTCCTAAATATTTTTTATAAAATTAAAAATTTTCATTATCATAAATAATTTGTGTTCCTTGTGTTTCAAAAGAAAAAGGTACTTCCAAAAGAAAATTAAATTTTTCTCTAAATATATTTCGTTTTTCTTTTGGTACAAAAAATAAAAGAAATCCCCCACCACCTGCTCCAAGTAATTTGCCACCAAGAGCTCCATTTGTTAATGCTTTGCTATATAACTCATCAATATATGAAGTAGAAATGCTATTATTTAAACCTCTTTTTAGCTCCCAAGTGTGATTTAGGAGTTTTCCAAATTCATTTATATTATCACTATTTGATTCTAAAATATTTTTTGCTTCATATACTAATGACTTCATTTCAATCAATTCATTTGTTTTATCTTTTAATGATTTTTCTGTTTTCTCTTGAACTTCAAAAGAATTTCTTGAAATACCAGTAAAGTACAATAACAAACTGAAATTTAAACTTTTTAATTTGTCTTCACTTATATTTATTTTTTCTATTTTGTAATTTAAAAAAGATAAATCATCAGTTTTATAATTTTTGGTATATAAGTTTGTATTCTCTTGTAATTCATCTTTTTTTAAAAATGTAATAATATTTAATCCACCAAATGAAGCAGCAATTTGGTCTTGCACTCCTCCTTTTTCATTGCAAAGGAAGCGTTCTAAATATATAGCATCATTTGCTAATTTATATTTATTTATATCAATTTTTTTTAATTTATTAAATACATTTAACATTCCAATAGCAAAAGAAGAAGAAGTACCAAGACCTGTTCTTGCTGGTAAATCTGCATCATATGTAAGCCTTATATTATGTATATCATAATACTCCATAGCTAACCTTACCAAAGGATGAATTATGTCTTTTTCATTTTTTACTTGTTCAATTTTTGAATATATTATTTCATTATTGTAATCAAAAAAAGAGGGTAAATCACGAACATTTACATAAGCATATTTATCTATTGTAGCAGAAATTACAGCTCCACCATATTGATTATAAAATAAAGGGAAATCAGTCCCTCCTCCAAAAAAAGACATTCTAAAAGGTGTCTTTGAAATAACCATAATAGCTCCTATTTAAATAATAAATTTATTTTTGTTTGTAATTTTGTGTATTGATATATAGTATATTACTACTTCTAAAATAAATATAAAAAAAATCGTAATAGTTGATGCTAATGCTACTCCATCTTGAGCGTATTTTTTTATTAAAAAAAAATTTAATAATACATTTATTATTGCACCACTTGATGTAGTAAACAAAATCCATTTTTCTTTTTCAATAGCAATTAAGAGTCTTGCAGCATATATATCTTCTAGTGATAAAAGTAGTACTTGTGGGGATAAAATTCTTAATGTATTTATTGAATCATAATATTTTTCATTAAATAATAATTTAATTATAAAATCAGCTTTAAATAAATAAATGATAGTTAAAGGGATGGAAAAAATTAATATAATTATAATACACTTTCTGTATATATTTTTAAATTCCAAAAGGTTTTTATCTTTATAAGCTTTTACAAGTGGTGCTAATATTACAGCAGAAATTGCTGTTATGCAAGAAGTAGATAAAAGCATAATTCTGCTTGGATAAGTGTAAAGCCCTACTGCTCTTTCCCCTGATATTATGCCAAGCATTGTTGTATCAACTTGCATATATAATCTTTGTGAAAGCAAAGTCGCAAAAAATACAAAAATTGGTTTTAATCTTTCTTTTAAATATTTATTATCTATAAATAAATTAATATAATTTTTGATTTTATATATATTAAAAAAATAATTTAAACCAAGAGCTAAAGAATTAATTAATGCATAAATCACATAATGTGATTCTTCTTTTACAAATAATATTAATGCAATAAATGAAAGAATTTTTATTATAAAACTTCTTTTCATTACATAAGCATAATTTTCTGTGCCACCAAAAAACCAATCTGTATTTATAGAATTAAAAATTAATTGTAATCCAACTATAAAATATAATAATCTCTCTTTAGCAAAAAAAGGAGTAATAAATATAAAAGTAAAATATATTATACAAAAAATTGTATTCGATATTATATTAATTTTTAATATTTCTGATGTTGTTTTTTTTAATAAAATTTTATCATTGTTACATTTTGCAATTTCTCTTATGCCATATGTATTAATACCAAGGGATGCAAAAGATATAAAATAAAATACTATATTTTGTGCAAATGATACTCTTCCTATCAATTCTGGTATTAGTATTCTTGCAACATAAAGGCTAGATAAAAGTGGAAAAATGACATTTAAGCCTTGGTATATCATATTAAAAAAAGCATTTTTAGATATTTTATTATTCATATTATGTTGAATATAATACTTATTTTAAATATATTCTCCTTATTATATCAAAAGTGTTATTCTTATCAAATTTATCATTGTCTACAATAATATTAGATCTGTCATATTGATGATTTTTATTTTCTTTTATTTTTAAAATTAAATTAACCCAATCCTTTTTATTATTAAGTGAAAGAAAACAAGTAGCAGAGGATATTTGTACAAGCCTTTCAATATTATTTGATATAATGCATGGGAGTTTATTTAATTGTGCTTCTACAGCTACTATGCCTAGACCCTCAAATAATGACGGAAGAATGAATAAATCAAAAGCATTATAATATTTATAAATATCATTTATTTTATTTATCATTATTATTTTTTCTTGTATATTTTTTTCTTTTATTTGATTAATTATTTTTTGTTTATCTTTTCCGTCTCCTATCATAAATAAAACAATATTATGATTATATTTTAATAATTCATATATTAAATCTACCGAAAAAGTTTGATTTTTTTGATAATCTATTCGCCCTACCATTCCTATAACGAATTTGTTGTTTAAGTTAAATTTTTCTCTAATTTCATTCCTATATTCTTCATTATACTTAAATAAATTTATATCTATACCATTATACACTATAATATTTTCTTTTAATGCTTTATGAGTATATTTCCATGTGGCAGCACTTTGTGAACAAGATAAGTAATAATTTGCATATTTTTGTAACATAAAATTTAATATTCTCTTTTGTAATTTATGAATTACACTTTCTTTCTCTCCAGCACAATGCGAGTGCACGATTACTTTTTTTATATTATATTTTTTTGATAATTTTGAAAAAAGGCACATTGTAGATAAAGAGCCTGTGTGTATGTGAACAATATCATAATCATGATGATTTTTAAAAAATTTATTAATATCATTTTTTAATTTGAATCTATTGTCATTATTTTTAAACTCCAAATTTAGTGAAAAAATATCTCCATTTTGAAATTCATTTTTATTATTTTTAATTAAATTATAAAAAATATTATTGTCTACAAAATATGGAGTGAATAAGTCAAAATGAAAATTTTCATTTTTCAAAACAGTAATCATATTATAAACAACTTGCTCTTGCCCACCAAAAGAGATTGGTTCTCCAAACATCTCTAATATTTTTATTTTTTTATTTTGTATTTGCATATTCTACCTTTGGCGAAAAACTTATTCCCTCTATATAACCATTTAAAATAGTTTTTATTTTATTTATTTTACTATTTGATAAAAATAATACTTTTAATATATGATATATTAACCTTGTAAATAAAAATATTATTCCAAGTAAACCCTCTTTTTTGAATGTATAAAAATCATTCCTATAAATATATTTATATCTAAAAATCCTATCTTCGCTTTCTTTTGTAATATCTACTCCTATATTTTGTTTGCACTTATGAATTACTATGCTATCGTTAATTAAATATGAATTTGAAATTTTAGAAAATCTTCTTGTATATTCTAGATCATCTGTCCAAATAAAAAAATCTTTTATTGGAAATCCTAATTTTATTACATCCTCTCTTTTAAATAATACAGATACAAAAGAAGCATAATCAACTCTTACTATTCTATTTTTAAAATCTCGTATTTTTCTTGCTACTTTTTTCCTTTGAATATTTGTTTTGCATATTGAGCCATCTGACCATAGCACTTTAGAAGACAAAAAACCAAAATCATCATTTTTTTCTTTTGCTACATTTATTAATTTACTTAGTGAATTTTTACTCACAATACAATCATCATCCATAAGCCAAAAATATTTATATTTATTATCTAGCTCTATTGCCTTTTTTAAGCCAAAATTATATCCACCTGCACCACCAATATTTTCGTTTGTATTATAATAATAAATTATATAATTATTGTTTTTTTTATTTAATAAATCATTTAAATATTCTTTTGTACCATCACTTGATGCATTATCTACAATCAAAATATCACAAAAGTAATCACTCTCATTAAGTGCAATAAGACATTCTTTTAATAGTTCTATTCTGTTATACGTAACAATAATTGCTATAGTATTATTCATTTTCTATTTTTCTTTAGTGCATTAAATATTTTTATATTTTTGTTCTTCATATAATAAATAAATTTTGCTTCTAAATATATTAAAAACACATTCTTCAATTTAAGTGGCAGATACATTATTTTTAAATAAATTTTTTTGCGATATGAATTATTTAGCGCTTCATCATATTCTTTTGAAGAAATAATATTACTTATTTTTTCATAAATATTTTTTTTACTAAGATTTGATTTTGGATTTAAAAAATTTACAAAGCACTCTATAATTCTATCTATATATCTTCTTGAAATCATATCTAGTGAATTTTTATCGTTGTATAAATTCCAATACTTATAAAGAGTACAAACCATATTATGCTCTTCTTCTCTTTTTTCAAAAAGAGTAGGTACATATTTTTGTGTTTCAGAGTCTTCTCTCTCTCTTAAAAAATGATAATATTGATTATGCATAAAGCCAATATGCTCTATATCTTTTATGGTATCTATTACAAATGGGAAGTCATCTCTGTATATATTTTTGAATTTTATATTATTATTTTTTATATACTCTCTTTTAAATAATTTGTTCCAGGGTGAATAAAACATATTATTATCAAAATATTTATAAGCTTCTTTTCTAAAATTCTCTTTATTATGATATATTTTGTCTTCTGGAACATAATGTAGTGTGAAATATGAATTATTCTTTTTTATGAAAGTCTCTATATAAAAACCGCATATTAATAAATCTAAATTTTCATCACTAGCTTTTTCATACATATTTTTTAGCATATCTTGTTCGACATAATCATCTGAATCAAAAAAACATATATACTCTCCAACTGCTTTTGTTAGTGCTACATTTCTTGCTATTGCAGCTCCCTCATTATTTTTATGAATTACATTTATCCTTTCATCTCTTTTTGCATATTCATCACATATTTTAGGTGAATTATCAGGAGAACCATCATCAATTAAAAATAATTCCCAAGACTCAAATGTTTGGGAAATAATAGAGTATATAGCCTTTGGTAGATATTTTTCTACTTTATATACAGGCATAATTATTGATATTTTAGGCATTTTTTTGTATTTCTTTAGATTTTTCTTTTTCAAAACCTTCCGTTTTTTCTTTAATAAAAAGTACTTTTATAGTTTTTAATACAATTTCTAGATCCATAATAAAACTATAATTTTGAATGTATATTAAATCAAATTTTAATTTATCATATGCTTCTGTATTATATTTACCATATATTTGAGCTAAGCCTGTAATGCCTGCTTTTACTTTTAATCTATATGAAAATTCACTAATTTCTTTAGAATACAATTCTACATGCTCTCTTCTCTCGGGGCGAGGACCAACAATACTCATATCGCCTTTAATTACATTGAAGAATTGTGGCAATTCATCCATATGAGTTAAGCGTATAATTCTTCCAACTTTTGTAATTCTTTCATCACTTTGTTCTGTAGGTCTTACTTTATAATCATTTGATACTTTCATTGATCTAAATTTAATAATATTAAATTTTTTATTGTTTTTTGTAATTCTCTCTTGCACAAATAGTATAGGACCACCATCCTCCAATTTTATGCAAATACTTATTAAAATTAAAATTGGACTCAATAATAAAATAATAATTATACTAACTAGTATATCCATTATTCTTTTTACTATTGTCATCTCTAAAGGAATACCCTCGTTTCTAGAAATATAAAGAGGAGAGTCAAATAAATAATAATTTTCTGATTTATTTAATATTATATCTGATAACTTTGGTAAAACAAAAGCTATTTTTGATTTAATAAAACAATACTTTAATAATTCATTTCTTTTTTCTGATTTTATATCGCCTATAATAATATTATCATAGATATTGCATTTTTGTTTAATTTTTTCTTCGTCTTCATCTATACAAATTGATTCTTCTATAGTATATATGTCTTTTCTCTTTATGAATTTCTCCATCAATTTATCTTTATACAAATTACCATATATTAAAAGCATTTTTGATGGTGGAAAAATTTTTTTCATTATATAGTCTACTAATATAGCCCAAATTACTATAACAATAATTTGATACATAGTAGTATAAAGAATTGCTAATGGATTAATAAATCCTAGAGCAGCAGCAGGTACAATGATAGCTACATAAACTATAACATTTGTTATTACTAAAGCAAGAGTCTCTGAAAAAATAATATTATTTAATCTATACTCACCAATTTTACTTCCACCATAAATTGTTTGAAAGAGTGTAAGTATCAATGCATATATCAATGCCATAAAATAATTACCTTTTCTTAAATAAGAAAAGCGTAAAAAATCATTGTAAACATCGACCCACACATTATAATATTGATATGATAATATTACAATTAATAATATATTTATTATAATTCTAAAATAAGTTTTGTACCTATTTATATTAGTGTTCTTCATTATTATTTAGCTTCTTTATTTATTTTTTTATAATCCATATCATTCATATATGATATAGCCATATAAAATAATGTAAAGAATATTGGAGTAGTAATAGGTATAGCTATATTAACTATAGCTTGAACTAAATATGCTACAACAGCAATAATGCAAGCCATTACATAAGGATTATCCAATGCACATTTGAAAGCTCTTACTATGCCAGATATA
Organism: Eubacteriales bacterium; assembly: GCA_030539055.1. Lineage (GTDB taxonomy): Bacteria > Bacillota > Clostridia > Lachnospirales > Lachnospiraceae > UBA3633. Next base: position 21,962 of record JAUNSV010000010.1, read on the forward strand.
AATACTAATAGATATGATAGTAATCCCAAAGCACCAACACATACCAAATAATGTAAATATTCATTATGTGCAGAGTCATATACTTCGCCATATTTTTGTACCATCTCCAAATAGGCTGTTCTTTCTGTTACTACTAAATAAGTATCTGGTCCATGACCAAATAATTTTTGGAAAGGTGTAAAATTGTTGAATGCTTGCACAGCAATACGCCAGTTGTGACCTCTGTGTGTACCCCAATCATCATTAAAAATTAAAAATTGATTGATTCCAAGTTTTAAAAATATAGGAAATTTTTGTTTTCCATTTACATCTATAATAACAAAAGTAACTAAGCTTATTGTCATAATAAAAAACAAAATCCAAAAATAAAAAAAATCACGAGGCATTTTTCTATCGAGTGGTAATTCTACTTCTGTGTTTGTTTTCGTTTTAATTATTTTTTGTTTTGATGATAAATATAAATATATATTAAGTGCAATTGAATTTATAACAAAAATTATTGTAATGTAATGAATCTTACTAAACTCTCCTATAGTTCTAAAAATAGAACCAGAATAAAGAAAATGATTTTCATGCCATGCACACGATATTTGTACAAAAGAAATTGATACAAATGTGAGAGCTAAAAAAATAAAATATCTTCCAAAACCTCTTCTGTCTTTAAAGCAATAAAATGGTAAAAATCCAAATATTGCAGCTAATCCCAATGCAGCATTATCTGATATTCCTGTAACAGTACCAGTTATAGAAATAAAAAGCATTATACCATAGAATATTGTTTTCCATATTTTTTTTTCATTACAAAATAATGTAACACATATTGCAATTATTATTGAAACATAGTTCGTATAAGTATTATAGTTTCCTATAGATGATGCAAACATCAGTTTTTGGTCAAATGATACTTCTCTCAAGAATCCAAAGGGATCTAAAAAGTAAAAATCCAGAATTCCCCACACGCAAGCAAAGCAACCAGTAAGAATAGCAAAATCTAAATAAAATGGTTTAAATTTAAATGTTCTTGTAATCAATAAATATGATATAAAATAATATATCCAACACTCTAATCCTTGCAAACGACCAGAAATACCAGTCCAAGCTTCCTCTTTGTAATCACTCCCTAAAAAAGAAACAAAAAAAACTATCAATAAAATTATTAAAAAAAAGTCTGTTAGTCTGAATGTTTTTAAAATATTCTTGGGGCTAAAAGAATTTTTGAATCTTATTAGACCCTCATACTGTCTTTCTTTAACATCTATAAAAATATATATTAATGCAAGCATTAATAATAAAGAAGCTTGTACTATGATAGAAATTTTATAAAAATTATATCTTGCTCCCAAAATATCAAAATACATTTCGTGTGTATACAAAGGAAAAATAACTAAAGTAACAAATACCCAAACTCCAGTTATTCCATTTGCTATATTTTTAAAAATCGTATCTATATCGTTTTCTTTATTCCGTGTCTTCATCATCATTTAAATCCCGTACTATGCGAGCATCATATGGCATTTCTTCTCCAGGTCTTATTGTTTTTACTATTAAATCTTTTCCCTCTTCTGTACAATTAATAATAAGAGCGTATTCATCAAATAGAGTACCGTATGAATCCTTAGTTGATGGTTTAAATCTGCTTTGTTGTATACTTGCTTCATTTGCCATCAATTTAGAAACCCATACTACAACTAGTGAAGCATCTGCTTCTGTAGTACCCTCTAGGCAATCAAATGTTAAATATATTTCCTTTTTTTCATTGTCGCCAGATATATCAAACATATTCTCCTTGATAAAGAAAAAAGGAGTCATTTCACTCTTTAAACCATCTATTACACTATTGTGCATTTGCACAAAACCAATATTCTCATCTCCACCTAGTATGCCCTCTCCTGTAATAGGATTTACTGTATTATAGTGTTTTTTTGGTGCATTCAAATTAGTGCAAGAAACCAAAAAAAATGATAAAACTACTATCATACAAAATAAAAAACGACTTATTTTTGTTTTACGCATTAAACACCTCTCAATGTGATTCATTTTAACATATATAAAAAATAGTGTCAATATTATTTATTTTTAAACAATAAAAAACCCTATAAATATTATATTATAGGGCTTATATAAAAATTACCAACCTCTAAATTCTCTAAACCAATTATTGAAAAAATCATCATTAAAACCACTAAATGGATCTATGAAATTACCATTATTTCCGCCTTGATTATCTGGAGTTGTTTCTTTATTTGCATTGCTATTATTATTTTTTGTATCCGCTTCTTTATTTTCTTCCTCGGGTCTTTTACCCAATACTATAGAAATCTCTTTTTCTACATAAGCTCCACCATCGAGTCTTTTAACTTTAATTTTAACTGATTCTCCTGCTTTAGTATAACTAAGTAAATCTGTAAGATCTGTGAAAGTTTTTACATTTTGATCATCAAAAGATATTATTATATCTTTTTCTTTTAAATTAGATGCTGCTGCAGAGCCCTCGGTGATTTTATATACATACACACCCTCTGGCATATCAAAACTTTCTGCTGTAGTAGAATCAATATTTCTTGCCATTATACCAAGATATCCTTGCTCTTCCTTTGGCACTTCTTCTCTAGTTTTCCTTGCAGATAATTTATCAATTACATCCACTCCAGCTTTTATAGGAATAGCATATCCCATACCCTCAACTGCTGTGCCAGATGATTTTGCAACATTAATTCCTATTACTTCACCTTGAGTGTTAAAAAGAGGTCCACCAGAATTACCTGGGTTGATTGTAGCATCCGTTTGCAATAATTTTTCTGACATATCTTCTATTACTCTATCTTTTGCAGAAATAATACCTTGTGTTACTGTTTGACCATAACCAAGAGCATTGCCTATAGCTACAACTTGTTGACCAATTTTTACAGAGTCTGAGTCTCCTATTCTTGCAACTTTTATTTTATTTAAGGTATCTTGTTTAATTTTATCATTTTGAACAGCAATTATCGCAAGGTCTTTTGTGGAATCTGTACCTTTTATTTTGGCATCAACAGTGTCAGTCTCCAAAAATGTAACAGATAAAGAAGATGAATCTTGTACAACATGATTATTTGTTACTATTATGACTTCTGTATCAGTCTTACCTACTATAATACCAGAGCCTGAGGCAGGAGCTTCATATGTTTGTGGTTGTGAATAAAAACCAAACATAGAAAATCCATTTTGAGTAAACTTTTGCATATTTGTAATAGCTACTACAGATGGCATAACATCAGACACAAGATTAACTACATCTTGTGAACTAGATGGCATAATTGTAATAGTCTCTTGTTTGATTTGATTATTTGAATTATTTTTATCTTCCGTTTGTTCTATAACAGCACTAGTTTCATTAGTAGGAATATAATAATTTGCAACTTTTGTTACTCCTATCATGACACCACCAGCTATTAGTCCAAAAAATATGGCAGATAATATGATAGTTAAAACTTTCTTCATCTTATCACTCCTTTTCGTTTATTTATTATATAATAATAAATAAATGTGTCGATATTATGTATTAATCAAAAATATTTTTTGAAATATAAATTAATGCGGAGATAATGGACTTGTTTCTATAGGCGATACTCTTCCTGGAGCATCTACAGATATTGGAGCAGATATAGTTGTAGTCTCATTATTATTTACTTTTGGTCCACTTACAGTAGTTTCATTTGAAGACATAGGCCCATCCTTTGATACAATTGGAGTTTTCGCATCATTTTGATTGGAACTACTCTCTTTATTACTTGTGCTTTCTTTTGTACTTTTTGTTGTAGTCTCTTTATTTGTGCCTGGTGGGTCTGTGCTAATAATTGCATCTTTTGTTTCATCTATTTTTGGAACAATATCTGGAGTTACAGCACTACTCTCTTTATCTCCTTTTGGAGATGCATTATTTGGATCTAAATCACTATTATTTGTATTATTATTTTTGTTTGTATTTGAACTAGATGCATTTTTTGATATTGGTTTTGAATTATTGCTTTCATCTACAATTGAATTATTTACAGGTTTTGATTTCTCTTTTTCACTCTCTCTTTTTGATTCCTCTTTGGAGCTTTGTGCTATTTTATTTTCTTCTCTGAAGTTTTGGTATCTTTCCATAATTCCACCAGAATAATTTCTTACTTTAGATGAAACTGTATAATTTTCTGTGCCATATAATAAGTTGTGCAATAATTGTACATTAGCTACCAAGGTGTTTGGAATAATACAATCTCCACTGGAGCCCATTTTTTCATCTAGTATTTTGACTGGAAAAGCTGTTGTTTCTACTATGTTAAAGCCTTTTATATTTCTTACTAAATTAAATAAATCTCCTATATCAAAAGAATAAGCAACTTGTGGCAAAATTGAAGAAACTATTTGAAGTAAAATTGAAATATCTGTTTGTTTTGCTTTTTGCAATGCAAGTTCTATTACTTTTTTTTGTCTTTTTACTCTTTGTACATCTGAATCCATAAGACGGAGTCTGCCATATGCTACAGCTTGTACACCATTTAGATGTTGATAACCTGGGAATTCGATATACATTGCTGCTGGGTTTTCTGCTGATATTCCAGTTTTTACACAAGTTTCATGAATAAAAGCATTCATATATAAATATTCATTTTTTGTAATTTCTAAATCGATACCACCTAAATAATCTATTCCATCTGCAACTGCTTTCCAGTTAAAAGAAAAATAATTTTGAATGTTTAAGTCTAAATTATAATTTAGCGAATCTATAGCATTCTCAGGTCCACCATGCATATAAGCAGAATTTATTTTTGTAAAAGAATTTGGTTTAATAATATTTAAATAAGTATCTCTATACACAGATACTAATTTGATTTCTCCAGTTTCATAATTTATAGTAGATATCATTATAACATCTGAGTTATTGCCTTTTCCAAGCGAACCATCTCTTGAATCAAGTCCAAAAATAGCTACTGTCATAAAGCCTTTCATATTCTCAAGTTGCTGCTCAGTAATATTCTCATTCTGTTTTGGTGTAAAACTTTGAACTCCATTTTGACTATTTCTTCTAATTATTATGCCTACAACACATATTATAGCTAAAGTAACAATTTCTACAGATACAAGGGCAAAGATTTTTCCTATACCAAATTTCTTATCTTTTTTTTCTTTGTTATCATAATCATCATAATAATAGTCGTTATCTTTTTCTATTTGAATATTTTTTTTGTGAGATTCTTTTTCATTTACACTATTTAAAAAAGTTTTTTTATTTTTAACATCATTTTTAGAGATATTAGTACTAATATCTCTTGGTGGTCTACTTTTATTTGATATTACACTTTTATTAAATATACTTTCATTTTTTTCAAGTGAATCTTTATTCAGTCTTTTTCTTGACTCTTTTAATGACATATCTTCCCCTAATTAATAAGCATTTTTATCTGTAAATATTACTACTAAAGTTTGAAATAATATTTTTATATCTAAGCCAACACTCCAATTCTCTATATAATATAAATCATACCTTATTCTGCTGTCTATTGGAGTATCGCCTCTGTATCCATTTACTTGTGCATATCCTGTAATTCCTGGGCGTACTTGGTGCTTAACCATATACCTTGGTATTTGCTCCTTAAATTTGTCTACAAATTGTTTTCTCTCGGGGCGAGGCCCTACGAGCGACATATCGCCTTTTAATACATTAAAAAATTGTGGTACTTCATCTAATGAAGTTCTTCTTATTATTCTTCCTATTTTTGTTACTCTTGGGTCATCCTTTGTTGTCCAATGCAATTTTTCATCATCAACTGTTTGCTCTTTCATAGAACGAAATTTATACATTGTAAATAATTTGCTATGGAGACCAACTCTCTCTTGCGAAAAAATAATTGAACCATCTCTACAAATTAATATTATAGCACTTATTATAATCATAAAAGGAGAAAAAACAATTATGCCTATAATAGCACCTATAATATCAATAAATCTTTTTATGCTTCTATTTAATAATGATTGCAAGGGTACTGCTCGTATATTTACTACAGGCAGGCCATCCAAATCATCTGTTGTAGGTTTTGTAGGAATAATAGTTCCATAATCGGGTACAAATTTTGTATGAATTCCTGTTTTTTCACAAATTGAAACTACCTTACTCAATTTTTCGTATTCTTTCAAAGAAAGAGTAATCAATACTTCATCAAAATCATTATTAGATATTATATCATTTAAATCATTTAAATTGCCTAATACTTTTACATTTCTATATTGAGTATCTATTTTTTGATTGTCATCTACTATTCCAAAAATATGATATCCCCAAGTAGCATTGCGTATTGCTCTATCTATAAATTTAAAACAAGCATCTGAATATCCTACAAGCAATATATGCTTTTGATTAATTCCTTTTTTTCTTAATTTGCCAAGAACTAAGCGTATAGCATTTCTTGATATTGTTTCAAATACAATATTTAATCCAATGAACAAAAATACTACCCATCTTGAGAAATTAAAAATATATGGATTTTTTGCACCTATAAAAAATATAGCATTGATCAATACAAGCGATAATAAATTAGATTTTAATATATCATAAAATTCAAATAGTCTTTGAGATGTTCTATTTGGTTTGTATAAATTGAAAAACGCATACATTATAAGAAGCAAGGGTACAAAAATAATTAATGCAGAAAAATACATCTCATTCGGTATAACACCTGTATTTATGTCATCTCTTGATACAATTACAATATACCATGATAAAATGTAAGCTAATATAATTGTAATTATATCAATTAAAATATACACTTTATTAAATTGTTCTTGTTCTGATCTCATTTTATTTGTCTTTTTAAATATTGTAATATATAATAAATCGTATTAATTATTAATTCTATTTGTATAAATATTAACCTTGAAATATTTATTTTTTGAAAATTATTTTTTTTGATATTTTTAATATCCTTTAGTGCATCACATATTCCAAAAAAATAATCCATTCCAAAACCTTTTTTTATAAAATATATTTGTTTTAGTAAAGTGCCAAAAAATATAAATGGCAAATTTATTACTATTTGGATAAACGGCATATTCTTATATATTAAAAATATATTATTCCTTGATGATAATCTTACTTTAAATTCGTTATATTTTGAACCAGATGTTGCAGAACCTATATGATAACATTTTGCATTTTTTGCATGTACATTTTTGTATCCATATAATTTTGCTCTATAGCATAAATCTATATCTTCCAAATATGCAAAAAAGTATTCATCGAATAAACCAATTTTTTTTAATATATTGTTATTGAAAATTGAAGCGCCACCACAAGAAGAAAAAATATTATATGGGTGTTTTATTTCATTAATATTTAATCCATTATTTATTTGAAAAGCATATCCAAAAATATTGTATCCATCTCCACAATCATCAGCAATTTCCCTATGATTATAATTAATCATAAAAGAAGAAGCAGAAAAAAAGTTTTTATTTTTTTCTATAGCATTGACTAATTCTCTTACAAAATTTTTATCAACTTCAGTATCATTATTTAATAAAATAGAATAATCATATTGATGATTTATTGAAAATTTAAGCCCCTTGTTTGATGCTATAGCAAAGCCTTGATTTGAATCACTTAATATTGAATGAAAATTTTCATTCTCTTTTACTATTTCATTTATTGTGTCTATTGAACCATCGCTTGATCCATTATCAATTATCAAAACATCAAATTGATAATTACTATTGAGTAAAGAGCGAATGCAATTTTGTAATAGAATTTTTTTATTGTAATTGGGAATTATAACCAAAACTTTTTTCATTTTGAAATTTTTTTACTTCCTTTATTTGTTTTTCTATATCAAATTCTAATTTATATGGTTCTCCTATTTTTTCATAATGCAAATCTCTAAGAGAAAAATTTGATTTTCTTAATGTTAAATTGGGATTATAATATGGGTCCCCTTTTTGTAATATATCTGGCCATCTTGATCCAAATAGCACTATTTCTCTATTGAATCTTTCAACTTTTTCTTTTGTATCCTCTAAACCTCTTGTTTTACTTTCATAATGATAAAATGATGCATATGGATTATATACTACTCTTTTTCCTAAAGATCTTATTTTCATACAATAATCTATATCATTAAATGCTACTTTAAAATCTTTATTGAAGCCATTCACTTTATTAAACAAAGATTTTTTTGTAAGCATACAAGCTGCAGTTATTGCCGAATAATCACATATCGCGTTATTTCTATGCATATAAGCATTCTCTTTATCATATGTAGATATAAAAGTGTGCCCTGCTATTCCACCAAAACCTATTACTACACCAGCGTGCTGAATTGTATCATCAGAGTATAATAATTTAGCTCCAACTATGCCTACATCTTCTCTTTTTATATACGAATACATTTCTTTTATGCTATCCTTATTTATCATTTTAATATCATTATTTAAAAATAAAATATATTCGCTTTGTACTTCTTTTACTCCAAAATTGTTAATTAGTGCATAATTAAAATCGTTTTCCCATTTTATAACTTTTATATTTTTATTCTCTTTTTGTATTTTTTCATAAAATTTAAAAGTATCATTATTTAAAGAATTATTTTCTATTATTAAAAATTTAATGTTTTTGTATGTGCCAGAATTTATTGAGTCAATACAAATTTTTAAATCTTCATGATGATCCTTATTTGGTATTACAATAGTTATTAAGTCTTCATTATTTGTTGTATCAAATATAGTATGATAAAAACCTAATGATACTCCATCTTGTATTTCTTTTATTGGTAAAAAATTTAAGCAAGTATTTTTATAAAAATCTTCTAATGCTTTTTTACCTGCACTATATGCATACATTTTTGCTTCTGGTTTTTTTGCTGTAGATTCTTTATGACATCTCCAATGATATAATACCATAGGTATGTGTTTTATTTTAGTTGATGTGTATAAGGCTTTTTTTAATTCTTGATGATTTATTATATCTCCATCTTTAAGTATTTGATTAATAAGTCTTAAAAATAAGTCGTAATCTTGTGCACCATCGTATTCTTTTCTTTCATATATATTGAAATCTTTCTTAATTTTTTCTAATAATTCTTTTTTTACTACAAACAAGTGGCAAAAATAATTTACAGATAGTAAAAAATCTAAATTAAAATCTGGTTTAAAATGTGGCTCAAAATAAGTTTCACTCTCTAGGTCTATTTTATCTTCATCTGAATATATTATTTGTATATTTTTTTCTTCATTTAATGCTTTTACACATTCGAATAAAGCGTTTTCACAAAGTTCATCATCATGATCACAAAGTACAATAAATTCTCCGTTTGATAAACTAATTGCTTCATTTGAATTTGTAGCTATTCCTTCATTTTTATTTAAATACTTTATAATAATATTGTTGTACTTATTTTTATACTCTTCTAATATTTTTTTGGGATTATTTTTACTATTTTTGTAATCTGTAGCATCTGATATACATATTTCAAAATTGGTATATGTTTGATTGTAAATTGAATTTAATAATAATCTTAAAAAATTCTCATTTGTATCATATATTGGTATTACTATAGAAAATAAAGGTTTATACTCAAAATTTATTTCTTTTTGTTTTTGTAATTCTTCTTTTTTTATTTTTGTAATTCTAGCCCATTCATCATAATCGTATTCAAAACTTTCTCCTTTTAATTTGGATTTAAATTTTTTTATAAAATTAGATGGACCCTCTTTAATTAAAAATGAATAAGCATTTTTTAAATTATCTATTGTAAGAAAGCTTTTAAAAAATTTTTTCTTTTTATAATCTATAGAATTATATTTTAATATTATGTCTTTAGATAATTTTGTTTTTCTTTTGTTATTATCAAATATGATTTCAAAAGTATATGTTTCTTCTTCTTTGTATGGAAATACTACACTAAAGCCGTATCTTGCTTCTCTCTCTTTGTTTAAATTAAAAATTTCAACTAGATCTTCTCTTATAGTGTAATTTAATTCAAAATCAACAATCTCTCCTTTTTGATTATGTATTAAAAATGTAGGCTTTTCGTTCAAGTCTTTAGGTAATGCCCAACCCTCGATATTTATGTTTGAATCTCTTAATTTGTATACATCTATTTTATATTTCATCTGTAAAATTTATTCTCTCTTCTTCTATTACAAGTGGTCTATTCATAATTCTTTGATTCATAGATAAAATATATTCTCCAAGTAAACCTATAAAAAATATTTGTATAGAGCCTAAGAATAACATTCCAAGTAACATTGGGATTGTACCAGCGGGAAATCTATCCCACCAAATCAATTTCATAATAAGATATATTATACCAATTAGTAAAGAAAGCATTGAACATATAAAACCAAAAAATGTAGCAATTCTTAAACCCATTTTGGTATATGATGTAAATGATAGCATTGCTGCATCGTATAGTGATAAAAAGTTATTTGATGTTTTTCCATTTTTTCTTTTACCTTGCGTATATGGAATAATTTTTACTTTGTATCCATATTCAGCTACTATTCCTCTTAAAAAAGGTGTAGGGTCGTTTAAATCTTTTAAAATATTTATAAACTCTTTATCATATAATCCAAAACCAGTAAACATAGGAATTTGGTCTACATTTGAAAATTTTTTTATTAAACTATAATAAATTTTTTTGAAGAAAAGTAAAAATGCATTTTCATTTGACTTCTTCTTTTGGGCTGCGCATATTTTGTAACCATCTTCCCACTCTTTTACGAAAGTAGGTATTAAGTCTATTGGATCTTGAAAATCTGTAGCCATAAGAATTGTAGCATCTGAGATAGTATGAATCATAGCATAAAATGGAGAATTAAATTGCCCAAAGTTTTTTGCATTAAAAATTGCTTTAATGTGTTTATCTTTTTTTGATAAATTTCTAATTATTTCTCTAGTATTATCTTTTGAATGATTATCTATAAATAAATAATCATAATCGTATTTAATCAATTTTTCATTAAATAAATTATTTAAAGTATTATATATTCCTTCAATATTTTCTTCTTCATTGAATGAGGGAAGTACTATTGTGATTTTTTTTCTTGTTTCTTCCAACAACTTTTTCTCCTAAAAAAATATTATATCATATTACATCTTTTTAATCAATTTTTTTACATCAAATAGATAATATAAGTAATAAGCAAAAATAACTATACTAATAAAGAAAATTACAAAAATCATAATATTTTGAAGTATTGAATTAGTGTGATTTGTTTTTAAAGTATCATTGTTTAAAAGAACTTCACTTTGTAATAAATAGTCATTATTATCATTATATATTTTACTTATAATTTCTTTAGAAATATTATAAATTTTTTCTTCTGTATCATAACCAAATGCAAGTACAAGACTGTCTTTATCTCTTTCTCTTAAAAAGCTAGCTAAAGTATATTTTGATAAAGTTGTATGTCCATTCTTCCCAGCTATTACTTTTTCATCATATTCGCTTGCTCCATGCTTCATCATCTTGTTGCCAACAGATATAGTTACTCCATTTGGATAAAAAGAAGAGTATGGAAGAAAATAATTTGTATTTTCAAATATTTTCAAAAAATCTTCATTCTCATAAGCATATTTACATATGATAGAAAAATCGTAAGCTGTAGTATAATGATTATTATCAAATATCCCTGTTGGATTAGTAAAATGTGTATTATATAAATTTAGCATTTTTACTTTGTTATTCATTAATTTTACAAAAGAATCAATACTTCCAGTAGTATAAATTGATAAAGCATATGTTGCATCATTTGCTGATTTAAAAAGTAGTGCATATAGCAAATCTTTTATTGTATATTTATCGCCAATTTGCAAATGTATTTGTGAAGAATCATCGCTAAAGTTTGATATCATTCTTTCATCTATTATTATTTCATCATTTAAATTGCAATTTTCTAGTACAATAATGCTTGATAATATTTTTGTAAGACTTGCAGGATATATTTTTTTATCTTCATTATTTGCTTCTAATACTTTTTTTGTTTTTAAATTGATTGCAATATAAGAAGTATTATTTGATGCATAAATAGGTGCACTAATACAAATAATTGTTAAAATGGTAAGCATTATTGTATATATTTTTTTATTATTATATTTCATTATTTTAATTTTTGTAATCTTGCATAATTAAACCAATATTGTTGTATTAAACCAAGGTATTCATTATAAGACTTTGGTATTTTACCATTGTATTCTTTGTTAATTACTCTCTCTATCCACACATCTATAGGGCATATTGATAAACGATGATATGAAAAAAGAGCAATGCACGATGCTACTTTTATTCCAATTCCTTTAAAAGACATAAAAAAATCTATTAATTGTTTATCACTTAGTTTGTTTAATTTATCAAAATTTATTTTTTTTTCGACTACTTCTTTACAAAATAATTTTATATATTCTTTCCTATATCCTAATCCACAAGAGTTTAAATTTTCATCTTTTAAAAGATATATATCTTTTGCACTAGGAAATGAATAATAAGTTATTTTTTCATTCGTAAAAGGTGATATAAAATGATGTTTTTTATTGCAAATTTTACATAATCTTTCTATTGATGTTCGTATTGCATTTACAGATTTTCTTTGTGATATAATAAAGCTTATTATTGTTTCAAATTTATTTTGATTTAATATTCTTAAGCCACTTCCATACTCTATGCACTTTTTTAAAAATACATCTTCTTTATTACATATTTTTTCATATTTTTCGTAATTATTGTTATAATCAAAATAGTCTTTATATATATTATTCCATTCTTCTTTTGTACAAGAAAGTAAATACTCATTATTATTTAATATTTTTATTTCCAAATATTTATTTAAATAAATTAATGAGCATAAAGAATCATTTTTAATTACTAACCTAAACACTTGCCCTGACTCCGCAATTGTTTTTATATTAAATTGTTTTAATTTTAATTTAATCACTTAATATTTATTATCAAAATCCATACAATTATTTGTAATATAGTAAAAATATAAGTAAAAAAGGATTCTTTATATATTATTTTTATTTTCAAATTTTCATTTATATTGGATATTAAAGACATAATTAAACAGCAAATACTTGAAAAAGCAAGAGCACCAACAAATAAGGGTGCTGCACCACTAAAAAAAACAGATAATAAAAGAGACAAAAATAAAAGAACATATGATATTATTAAATAAATGATAGAAATTATCATGTTCTTTGAAATTTTTCTTTTTACATAATTATATACTTTTATCTTCTTTTGCATAAATTTTCTATTTAATTATACTATAAACTTAAAGATATTCAAGTGTTTTTTGTATGAAGAAAAAAAACTATTACATTTTTTGTAATAGTTTTTTTATAGCGAGCCTAAGAGGATTTGAACCTCCGACCCACGGCTTAGAAGGCCGTTGCTCTATCCAGCTGAGCTATAGACTCTTAACGGATAGTTATTATAATCTATGAAAAATAAAAAGTCAATACTAAATCATTTTTTGGTTATAGCATCCATTATCTTAATTGAATAATTGTATTTTTTTGCCATTTTTTGAATTTGAAGTGCTTCTTCTTTTGTAAAATACAATGCTATTTCTGTTGAGCCATATCCAAAGTGCATTCTTGTTAAATTTTTATTTTTTTTATCATACTCTATAACTATTGAATTTACATCTTCCCACATAATCCTGTCTGATTTGGTAAATAATTTTAAGTCGTGAAAAGTTTCTATACCTCTTTCGCTTACTACAGATGTAGCTTTGTAAAACATTGCAAAAATCAACAATATACCAAATAAAATCATATACAAATTGCTTCTTAAAATGCCAATCAATAAAAATAAAAATGTAAAAACCCAACCACCAATATTTACCCATCTCTTTCTAGGTTTTTTTTCTTTTGCTTCATATTTAGGACCTTGAACCATAGCCCAAGGAAAAATTCTTTGTTTAATCATATTATCCTCATTGTTTTAAAAAAGGAGTGTCCTTAAGGCACTCCTTTAATTTAATATTTAAATTGATTGTTATTAAACACTTAATTTTGGTGCTTTGCCTTCTTCTCTTCTTCTCTCTAAATTAGCAAGAGCTGTCTTATGAGCTTCTTCATCACGGCAAAGTGCTGGTTTTTTCATTTTTGTTTTTCCAAGTAAATTGGTGTAAGAACCATCTGCCCAGAATATATTTTTTCCAAGGAATGCTGTAATTGCAGCAAATATAGGATTAAGTAAATTAACAAATGCATATGGGAAATACATAAATGGAGACATTCCCAATATTTGTGATTGATATGCACCACAAGCAGTCCATGGGAACATAGGTGACCAAAGTGTACCTGCATCCTCAAGTGATCTTGATAGCATATTTCTTTGTAATCCTAATTCATCAAATTTATCTACATAAAGTGGTGCTGGAACAGAAATTCCTAAGAATTGATCTCCAAGTGCTGCATCACAGAATACTGCTGTAATAAGTGTAGCTAAAACTAAAGAACCAACTGAATTCAATTTCTTCTTTAAATTACCAAACAATGCTTCTACTACTCCTGCTCTCTCAAGTGCTCCACCATAAGCTACAGCAAGAATAACTAAGTTTATAGTCCACATTGTTCCATCCATACCACCTGCTTTTCCTAAAATTCCAGCAACTGTTTCATTTGCAACATTCTCAAATCCAAATCCATAATGGAGAATATCCATAACTGCTACAAGAGATGGACCTGATCCCAATGCTTCCATATAAGCTTGAGGTTGAAGAATAATTCCAAAAACAACTGCGACTGCAACTGCAATCATTATTCCAACAAGTCCTGGAGTTCTCAAAATACATACAATTATTACAACGACAAGTGGAATAAGTGCTAGTGGTGTAATATTGAAATGAACTGCAAATTCTTGTTGAATTCCTTCTGCAACTGTTGGATCATATGTTCCATGGAAACCTAATCCCAAAATTGTATATATTACTAACGCTATAATCATTGTTGGAAGTGTGGTTGAAACCATCGCTGTAACGTGATCAAAAAGTCCAGTCTCTGCTACAGCTGCTGCAAGATTTGTTGTATCAGAAAGTGGAGAAAATTTATCGCCAACATATGCTCCTGATATAATCATACCTGCTGTTATAGGAGCTGGAACACCTAATCCAGTACCAACACCCATCATTGCTATACCCATTGTTGCTGTTGTTGTCCAAGAAGAACCACAAGCAAGACCAACTATAGCACAAAGTATACATCCAACTGGTAAAAACATTTTTGGAGTCATAAGATCAAGTCCATAGTATACTAGTGCTGGAATTGTACCTGCCATCATAAATGAAGATACTAAAAGTCCTACTGTACATAAAATAAGTAAAGCTTCAAGTGTTGCTGATAGTCTAGCTACAATACCTACCATCATATCTTGAAAATCATGACCACAAAAACCACCAACAATACATGCTACACAAATTGATACTAAAAGTGGTAAATGTGCATCCGTATAACCAAAACCACTCGCATAATCATAAATCATGAGTGCAGCCATTACTACTATTGGTATAAGTGCTTCAATAATATTTGGCTTTCTCACAGGTCTTTTTTCTTTTGCCATTTTTCTTTTCCTCTCT
Organism: Eubacteriales bacterium; assembly: GCA_030539055.1. Classification (GTDB taxonomy): domain Bacteria; phylum Bacillota; class Clostridia; order Lachnospirales; family Lachnospiraceae; genus UBA3633. The sequence continues at coordinate 37,556 of JAUNSV010000010.1, forward strand.
TTTTTTATAAATTTTTCATAAATACTATTAATTCACTAATATATCACAATTTTAATTTTTTGTCAAAACATTATAAAATGCTCTTATGCTAATGTTCCAACAACTTTTTGAACTTCTTTTATTGGTGTTTCTTCAAAAATAAGCTTCTCACATTTTTTGAATTCAGGGTGCATTAATATATCATCTTCTACAAATGGTACTCCTGATTTACGAACAAGGTCAAATACTGCTTTTGCTGCTGGAGATACATTTTTTATACCTCTTAATTCTAGTGCTTGACAAACAGCCATAAGTTCAATAGCTTGACAAGATCTTAAATTATCAACTATCATACGAGCTGTTCTTGCTGCTGTAGTTCCCATAGATACATGATCCTCTTGGTTTGCAGAAGAAGGTATACTATCAACAGAGCAAGGATGTGCATAAGTTTTATTTTCTGATACCATAGAAGCTGATGCGTATTGAGCTATCATAAATCCGTTGTTAAGCCCACCTTTTTGACATAAAAATGCAGGTAATCCATAAGATAATGCAGGATTAACCATTCTCTCAAGTCTTACTTCAGATATAGAAGCAAGTTCACTTGCAGCAATTCCTAGAGCATCCATTGCTATAGCAACAGGCTCTCCGTGGAAATTACCACCAGAAATAACTTCATCTTCATCTGGGAATACAAGTGGATTATCTGTAGCTGCATTGATTTCTCTTGACATTAAATCCCATACATATTGAACACACTCTCTTATGCCACCTTGAATTTGTGGTAAGCATCTTATTCCATATGCATCTTGAACTTTAATAAAGTCTTCTTTTACTATTCCTGCTGCTTTCAAATCATTGTCATCGTGTGTAAGTTTAGAACCCTTTGTTAATTTCATCAAATTTGCTGCACAGTCTATTTGGCCTTTGTGTCCACGAACAGCTTGAATTTTTGGATCAAATGCTTTTCTAATACCAAGTTGAGCCTCGCAGCACATAGCACCAAGAACATCTCCCATTTTTGCCATTTGAACTGTATCCCAAAGAGCTAATGTACCAAATGCACACATTGCATTAGTACCATTAATAAGAGCAAGACCCTCTTTTGATTCCAACTCTATTATAGGAACTCCTGCTTTTTTCATAGCTTCCTCTGATGTCATCAATTCGCCTTTATAGTAAGCATTACCAACTCCTATCATAGGTTGAACCATATGAGCAAGAAGTGCTAAATCGCCAGATGCTCCGAGTGAGCCTTTGCTAGGTACATATGGAGCTACTCCATTGTTTAGCATATCAATCATAGTTTGAACTGTAGAAAAACGAAGCCCTGAATTACCTTTTACACAAGAATTAGCTCTTAATAAAAGTAAAGCTCTTGCTACTTCTATTGGAAGTGGGTCTCCCATAGCACATGAATGAGATATAATCAAGTTTTTTTGTAGTGTTTTTGCATCTTTAGGTGGAATAAATACTTTTTGAAATTCTCCAAAACCAGTTGTTAAACCATAAATTGGTTCTGCTTTTGCTAGTTTTGCTTCCACATAAGAACGAGCTTTATCTACTTGTTCTTTTGCTTTTGGCGAAATTTCCACTTTTTCTTCATATCGAGCAACCTTAACTACATCTTCAATAGTTAAAGAAAAGCCATCAATTACAATTGCCATAATAATTCCTCCTCTACTATAATTGTAAGTTTGCATAAAATTTCACTTACATTATTTATTTTATTGTATATACTAAACAATAAAAAGTCAAGGAATTCATTGCTATGTTAATATATTGAATATATGTCTTTTGTTATACTTTTTTGATATACGATTTATTTATACCCAAAATAAGCAAAACTTATATGTAAATACTATATTTCTATTTTTTGAATGAATTTTAATTGAATATTTTGATCTAATAATTTTGTACACATTTTTAAATTTGTATATTTTGTAAAAATATCTATTTGTTTATTTTTTGAGATATAACAAACAGCATCTAGTTTTATATCATTTTTTATTATTATTACATGATAATACCCACTTAAAGGAATAATTTTTTCATTGTTTTTTTCAAATGAAAAATGCTTTTTTTCTACAAATTTTATTCTTCCATTCAAATAATATATTCGATTAAGCATTTTATTTGCATTTACTATATCGCCATCCAGTATGCAATTCCTAATTAAAGATGAAGAAATAATATGTTTTTCATTATTTATTTTAATTTTTTCTTTATTAATAATGTATAATTTAATATTATATTTATCACAAATTTGTTTTAATAAATTTATATCTCCTTTTGCATTTTTGCCAAAAGAACAATCATCTCCAACTATTATTGCTTTTGCTTTTAAATTTTTTATTAAAATCTCTTCAACAAAAAAATTTGCATCATAATTCATAAAAATTTTATCTAAAGTAATATCTTTTACATTATCTATTCCTAATTCTTTTATTCTTTGAATTTTTTCACCAATAGATGTAATATGAGACTTTGACATATCAAATGCTAATACGAAAGATTTTAAATGATCTTTTTTTGATATTTTTTTCATCTCTTTCATTATTTTTACATGACCAATATGCAAAGCATCAAATTTGCCAAAAGTTACTATCGTATCATCTTTACTAAATAAGCAAGGTTTTACAAAAGAGTAATCATTTTTATTTATCATTTCTTTTATAGTATTAATTTTGTATGCTTCATTTATATTATAATCATTAATACTTATTCTTTTTAAATTACCCATAGTAGCTGGAATATTTAATTTTTTTCCTATATCCTTAACAAGTGTTCTTATGTAAGTCCCTTTAGAACAAGAAACAATTATTTTATATTTTTTTTTAGCATAAATTGAATATATTGTAATATTAATATTCTTTCTTTCAAACTCAATATTTTTTCTTGCTAAATCATAATATCTAATACCATTAAGTCGTTTAGCACTAAATTTTGGTGGTGTTTGAATTTGTTCTCCTACAAAATCGCTTAATAATTTATTTAATTCTTCTAAATTAGGAAGCTTTATTTGATTATTCTCTATTTGATCTCTTACATCAATTTCTATTTCGCCTGTAATATCTTCTGTATTTGTTTCTATTCCAAATATCATTTCTGCTTCATACTCTTTTTTACCCTCATTAAAAAAATCATTATACTTTGTTCCTTTTCCTATCAAACAAATAAGAACTCCAGTAGCATTTGGGTCTAGAGTTCCAGTATGCCCTACTTTTTCATTGAGTAAGTTTTTTAAGATATTATCTATATCTCTTGATGTATATCCTTTTTCTTTATTAATTACAACTAATCCATCCATTTATATTTGCTTTTTTATTTCTTGTAGTAATATCTCAATTATTTCTTCACTTTGTGCTTTGATATTACCACCAGCTGCCAATTTATGGCCCCCTCCCTTAAAATTTAAACATACTTCCGATACATCCAAATTATCATCATTTGACCTTAATGATACTTTGTACTCTCCACGAGTTATTTCATAAGCAAAAATTGCACACTTAATACCTTTAGTTTCTCTTATATAAGCAATTATATTATCTATATCTTTTTTACCTACATGAAAATCAGCTTGCTCTTTTAATGTAAGATAAGTGTATACTACTTTATTATCATAATATCTCTTAAGTCTTTGCAAACAAAAACCTGTAACTATTTGTTGATAAAAAGTTTTAGTATAAAATGTTTCTTCTTGAATATAATTAAAATCAATATCCTTTTGCATCAAAAATGATGCAATCTCCATAGTATGAGGCGATGTAGTTTTAAATCTAAAAACTCCCGTATCATGAATAATACCAAGGTATAAACATTCTGCTACAAATTTATTTATATATTGTTTATTCATCAAATCAAAACATACTTCACATGTAGAAGAAGCATCTTCTTTAATAATAGCATATTTTGAAGTAATATTATTTGTTTTGTGGTGGTCAAGAATAATTAGTGTTGTAGCATTTCGTAAATACTTTTCAAATTCACCTGTTCTATCCATACTTGAAGAATCAAGCAAGATACACAAATCATAATTCTTATTGTTGCAATTCATACTAATTATATTTTCAAAACCTTTTAAAAAAGAAAATTTAATATTTGGTTTTTGCAAATATACATCCACTTCTTTATCATTATACATATTCAAAATATAATTATACATTCCTAAGTTAGAACCAACACAATCACCATCTGGATTAATATGACCCGTAATACAAATCGATTTTGCTTTTTTTATTTCTTCATCTAAATTCATAATTCACCTTTTTATGTTGAAAGAATAATTAATATTGCTTCGTCAACAGTAATATCTCCATTTTTTATATTTTTTTCTAAATTCAAAATTTGTAAGTATTTATTTGAAAAATAATTATATGAATGAGTGCGAATAATATTTAATATTTTGTTTACTTTCCAATTTTCTATTTTTAATAAATCTTTAATATCACTTGCATCCTTACCATCATTAATTAATTCTTTTGATATAATCATTTGAGTATAATTTGTTCTTAATAAAGAAAATAATATTTGATTTGTGCCATTCTCTTTCTTTAATAATATTTGTTTATAAATAGAAAAACACTTTTTTTCATTGTTTGTATTCTTATAAGTAATTATATCAAATATTTTATTTTGATAATTTTCTATACATATTGCATCTATATCTTCATTTGTTATATTAGTTTTATCATAAGTATAAGAAGTGATTTTGTCCATTTCATTTTTTAAAAGATCCATTGATAAACCAACTTTATTAATAATATTAGAAATAGTATTCACATCTATATTAATTTTTTCTTTTGTAAAATTAGAATGCATCCATTTTTTTATTGTATTTTCATCTTGAGTATTTAATTCACAAGAGTATCCATTTTCTAATATATACTTATATATATTATTTTTATAATCAATATTGTCTTCAATAAATAAGAAAACATTAATATCTTTATTTTCTTTTATTTTACATAATAACTCTTCATCATTCTTTTTTAAACTATCTGTAAATTGAAATATTATTAATTTTTTATCACTAAAAAAAGGATATGCTTCAATAATGTCAAATACTTTTTGTTTATCTAAAAAAATATCTTTTGTAATTATTTTAATATTTATATCATTTTCTTTTTTAAAAAGCTCAATAAATTTATTTTTAAATTGTCTTAATAAATAATCTTCGTTGCCAAATAAAGCATATATATGCTCTAATGTATTATTTTTTATATCATTATTTATTTTTTTCATAAAAAGTATTATATCAAATTCATATAAAATATGCTATAATTATTTGTATGGATTTATATGATTATTATACAAATTTAGGATATATTAGACCAATGGGAATTTATATTCATATACCTTTTTGTGAGAGGAAGTGTTCCTATTGCGATTTTTTATCATTTTATGCAAAAGATAATATAATAAAACAATATATAGAAATTCTTAAAAAAGAAATAGTATCAAAAAAATTTTTAGCTAATGGAAAAGACATATGCACAATTTATATTGGTGGTGGTACTCCATCATTCATAAACCCAGAGTATATAAAACAAATTATTAATTTAATAAAAGAAAACTATAATACAATTGATTCTTTAGAAATAACAATAGAATTGAATCCACATAGTGCTATAAAAGATAATTTATATAAGTATAAAGAGTATAAGATTAATCGCTTAAGCATAGGTGCACAAAGTACTAATAATGATGAGTTGAATGCACTTGGAAGAATACACACTTATGAAGATTTTTTGCAAACAATGGACTTCATTTTAAGATTAAAATTTCAAAATGTAAATATTGACTTAATGAATGGTATTCCACTTCAAACTCTTGCTTCTTGGAAAAATACTTTAAAAAAAATAATACTATTTAAGCCAACGCATTTATCTATATATAATCTAATATTAGAAGAAAATACTGAGTTATATAAACTTAATAATGAGGGTTCTCTCAATCTACCAAATGAAAAATGTATAACACTAATGGATTTAGATACTTTTGATATTTTAGAAGATCATGGATATGAAAGATACGAAATAAGTAATTATTGTAAAAAGGGATTTGAGAGTAAACATAACCTTGGCTATTGGAGTGATATCCCATACATCGGATTTGGACTTGGTGCATCTTCATATATTGATAATATTAGATATAAAAATATTTCAAATTTTTCAAAATATTTAAATTTGAATTTTGATATTTTTCAAAATAATAAACTTAATGAAGAGTATTATGATAGTATAGAAGTATTAAATCAAAAAGAATTAATAAAAGAGTATGTAATGCTTGGTTTAAGAAAAGTAAATGGAATAAATATTATTCAATTTAAAAATAAGTTTAATGTAGATTTTAGAGAATATTTTGACCAAAAATTAGAAAAGTATTTATTAAATTCTATGATTGTACACGATGGTTCATATTATCATTTTACAAAAAGAGGAATGGATGTATCAAATACTATTTTGTCGGATTTATTGTTTTAAAAATTATAAAGAATCAACAATTGCTATAGAAAGAAAATAAATATTTTTTACATTTTTTTCTTTTAAAGCTTTTGCACAGGATTCTATAGTAGCACCAGTAGTATAAATATCATCTATTAAGCATATTGATTCAATATTTATATTATTTTTACACAAAAAAGCATTTGATAAATTTTTTATACGGTCATTAATATCTAACTTGTTTTGCGTTTTTGTATCTTTAACTCTAAATAATATATCTTCTCTTACAGGGATTTTGATATTTTCTTTTAATAAATTATTTGATAAACTCCTTGCAATTAAAGAAGCTTGATTATAACCTCTATTAAGAAATCTTTTTTTGTGTATTGGTATTGGGATTATAGCATCAATATTCATTTTAAGTATTTGCTTTTTGAACTTTTTTGCAAGAAAAAAACCATAACAATCTGCATACTCTGATCTATTTGAATATTTCATTCTATGAATTGATTCTTTTATTGTATCATTATATCTAAACAATCCTAATCCATAATCATAATATGATTTTTTATTTGCATATTTTTCTTTACAATTATGACAATATGCTTCATTTGAATCATCTAGTGCAGCACCACATTTATTACAAAATGGTTCACTAATAAAATTGATTTTGCTTGCACAATCACTACAAAAATATTGATTATTATTACTTGTACCATAATTTAATACTTTATCACAGAATACACATCTTTTAGGAAAGAAAAGATCTGCAACATAATGAGGAATGTCTTTTATTTTCATTTTCATTTTGCTCCATTTGATAAAATATTTTTTCTAAACCAATTAAGTATACTTTTTCTCTTGCTCTAGTAACTCCAGTATACAATAAATTTTTGTTTAATAAATAGTATGAGGCTTTATACATAGGAAAAATAACAATAGGATACTCTGATCCTTGCGATTTATGAACTGTCATAGCATAAGCTAAAGATAAATCTTTTATATCATCATAATTATATTTTACTTTTTTGCCATCAAAATCTACTATAAATGTTGATTCTTTTTTGTCTATGTCTATTATTCTTCCTAAATCACCATTGAATATACCAAAGCCTTGCTCTATAATAACTTTTTTTTCATTCTCTATATACCATTCCAAATCATAATTATTTTTAATTTGCATTACTTTATCATTAATTCTATAAATATTAGTATAATATTTTATTTCTTTTTTATCTTTTGATTTGGGATTTAATGTATTTTGCAAAATTTTATTTAAATTTATGGTTCCTAGCTCTCCTTTTTTTGTAGAGCATATTACTTGTATGTCAAAATAATTTATTATATTTTCTTGATTCATATTCTCTTTTATTAAATTTTGGATATTCTCTATAATCTTATGTGCATCGTATTCTTTAATAAAAATAAAATCATTAGAATTATCATCAAGGTCAATTTCTTGTTTGTGATTGATTTTATGAGCATTAATTACTATTTTAGAATTTTGAGATTGTCTATGAATAGTAGTAAGTAAATTTACATTGAATATATTAGAAGATATCATATCTGATAATACATTTCCTACTCCAACTGCAGGTAATTGGTCTTTATCTCCTACCAAAATAATTTTTGTTTTTTTGGGTAATGCGAGTATTAATGAATGCATTAAATATAAGTCTACCATACTCATTTCATCTACTATTACAGTATCAACATCTAACTTATTTTTTTCATTCTTCTTAAAAAAATGTCTTCCTCTGTCTGATGTAAATTCTAGTGCTCTATGTATTGTTTTAGCTTTAATATTTGTTACTTCTATTATTCTTTTTGCTGCTCTTCCAGTTGGTGCAAGAAGAAGAATTTTTAATCCAAGCCTTAAGAAGTTGCTAGCATATTCTTTTAATAAAGTAGTTTTTCCAGTTCCAGGGCCACCAGTAATTATTTCTATATCTTCTTTTCTTTCAAAAAGCATTTTTGATAATTCGTACTCTTTTTTATAATTATTATAAGAATATATTTGTCTTTTTTCTTCTTCTCTTACTACAATTAATTTATTCATTTGCATATTGATTAAGTAATCATCTAAAGTGTTGATATTTAAATTAAGTATTTTTTCTAACTCACTTTCTAATTCTTCCATAAATAAAAAAACATGCCCAGCTCTATATGCTGCTTCATTCAATACATATAATATTGCAGCTTCTATTCTTATATCGCTGTCATGTTCTATTCCTATTTGACTTGCTATTTTGTCTACAAAATCAAAAGACAAATCTTCAAAATCTTCTATAATAACATATGGATTCTTATTTAATATATCTATTGTTTTATATTTGTATTTTAATACTAAAACGATTATTATTTTTTCATTTAAATCTAAATCTACAAGATATTTTACTTGCTTTTTTAATAATTTAACATCTACTTCTTTATCATTATTATAATCATAATCATCTAAAATAGAATTTATTATGTATTCACATATTGTTTTTTTACTTTTTTTAGTTTTTCTTTGATACGAAATAATAGTATATTGCTTTCCATACTTTGGATGAATAACTTCATCAAGAGTGAAATCAATTGTTTCTCCCTCTATTGCATCACAGCTTCCAAGAATGGTATATGGCTCATCATCCATTGAACAAGCCATTATTGAAAAATTTGAACGGTAGTCTTGATAAATAATTTTTTCAATATAGAAAGGGCCCTCTATCATCTTCCCTCTTCTCTTCTTCTTTCATTTATTCTTTTTTGTATTCCTCTAATAACAGCATTCACTGGGTTATCGGCAAGCATTACATCGATTGATGTTTCTGATTTTAATCTTTCCACTAAGCCTCTTAATTGTGAACCACCACCAGTCATTATAATACCTCTTGAGTATATGTCTGCTGCAAGCTCAGGTGGTGTAATTTCAAATATACTTTTTACTGTTTCTACTATTTGTTTTACTGGTTCTTCGAGAGCCTCTCTTATTTCTGATTCACTTACCAAAATATTCTTTGGGTACCCACCAACTGCACCAAGTAGGAGTCCCTTTATTTTCATACTTCTCTCATTCTCTGTTTTAATTGGTTTTTCTTCATCATTTTCATACTCTATATTTCTTGATTCTTGTGTTGTTTCGTATGCAGAACCTATTTGAATTTTTACTTCCTCTGCTGTTCTCTCTCCTACAGAGAGTGAATATCTTTCTTTCAAAAATTTTATTATAGCTTCATCAAAATCATCTCCACCTATTTTTAATGATTTTGAACATACTATCCCTCCTAAAGATATAACAGCAACATCTGAAGTGCCACCGCCTATATCTATAATCATATTCCCCTCTGGCTTTCTTATATCTATATCTACACCTTTTGCAGCACAAATTGGTTCTTCAAGAATTTCTATTTCTCTTGCACCAGCAGATTCTATTGCATCCCAAACAGACTTTCTTTCTACCTCTGTAGCACCACTTGGTATGCAAGCTACAACTCTTGGTTTTCTTAAAGTAGATTTACCAATAGCTCTTCTAATAAAATACTCTATCATTTTTTCTGTATTTGTATAACTAGAAATAAACCCTTTTCTTATGGGTCTAATAGCATATATTTTGTCATGAGTTCTACCTATATACTCTCTTGCTTTATTGCCAAAAGCAATAGCTCTATTATCTTCTCGATTTATAGCAATAACGGATGGCTCACTATATATTTTTCCATCTACACATACTAAAGTATTTGCTGTTCCAAGGTCTATGCCTATATCATTTGAAGAAAATAATCCCATTTTACCCTCCGTTTATTACATAAATTGATTCATTACTTTTTTAAATTTTATTAATTTTTCTTTTGCTTCATTTTCGCTATTACCTTTTACTTGATAATATATTTTTATTTTGGGTTCTGTTCCAGATGGTCTTATGCATATGCAAGATCCATCTTCTAATTTATAAAAAATTGCATTTGTTCTAGGTAATTTTATTTCATCAAGTATATTTGTATTGTGATCAAAAGACATAGATTCATTATAATCTTCAAATGTATCTACTTTAATATCATAAAAATCTCTTACTTGATCTTTAGATAAAAATGTCATAATATTACTCATTTTTTCTTTACCAGAAATACCCTCATAAACAAAAGAGTCTACATTATCTATAAAATACCCATACTTTTTATATATTAAATTTAAAACTTGAGTCAAATCCAAATTTTTAATTTTGAAAAATGATGCTATTTCAATAGTAAGTAATAATGCTGATATTGAGTCTTTATCTCTTACATAATCGCCTACTAATGCTCCATACGATTCCTCTGCAGCAAATAAAAACTTTTTTCTTTTATTTGAATCTAATTTTTCATTATTTAATATTTCTTTTCCTATCCATTTAAAACCTGTTAAACATATTTTTTCTTCTACATTATAATATTTTGCTTCTTCATCTAAGAGCCTTGATGTAACAAAAGATTTAATTATATAATACTTATCATAATTTGATTTTTTATTTTTAAAAATATTTTTTGTAAAATGTAAAATGTATTCACACATTATACTTGCTAACATATTGCCTGTAAGAGAAATATATTCATTATTTTTATTTTTTACTAATACACCTATTCTATCGGCATCTGGGTCTGTAGCTATAACTAGATCTGCCTTTTTTTGTTTAGCTAAATCAATCCCAAGCTTAAAAGCATCTCTATTCTCTGGGTTTGGAGATTTGATAGTGCAAAAATCTCCATTTTTATCATTTTGTGATTCTACTACAAAAAAATTTTTTATATTAAATTTTTTGATTACACTTGATATACATCTTTCTCCTGTTCCATGAAGTGGTGTATATACGATTTTTAATTTATTTTTCATTATATCTATTGCTTTTTTATTTATTACTTGCTTAGAAACAATTTCTATATATTTATCCCATATTTTTTTTGGCACATATTCTATTAGCTTTTCTTTTTTTGCAATTTTTTCACTCATAGTTTTGCAAATAGAAAAATCATTTATATTATTAATCTCTTCTATTATCTCTTTATCTTCTGGAGAAGAAAATTGAGAGCCATCACTTAAATATACTTTGTATCCATTATATTCTTTTGTATTATGTGAGGCTGTAATATTAATACCTACATTTGCTCCCAAATTTCTAATAGCAAATGAAACAAGTGGAGTTGGAGAATAATCATCAAAAATATATGTTTTAATACCATTTGCAGCAAAGCAAAGTGCTGTTTCCATAGCAAATTGTTTTGAATTATTTCTTG
>JAUNSV010000060.1 GCA_030539055.1 Eubacteriales bacterium
TATTTAGAGCTATTCTTTTAGAACAAATTTATAGGTCATTTAAAATAATTAATAATGAAAGTTATCATAAATAACTTTCATTTCAGACTGTTGACAAAGTAAATTGTTAATAGTCTTTTTATTTATTTAGAAATGTTGTATAATTAAAGTGTAAGAACGCTTTATAATTCTCAAATTAAAAGCTTACAGTTCTTACTTTTTTTATGCATTTTTGGTATAATAATATTGAGAATTATAGGGAAAGTAAGTGATAAAATGATAACAAAAAGAAGCAAAAGAGAATATTTAAGTGAAATAGTAAATTTAGAAGAAATGATTCCTCAAAATCATTTTTTAAGAGTAATAGAAAAATACTTTGATTGGAACTTTATATATAAAGAAGTAGAAAAACAATATTCTGTATTTGGAAGACCAAGTATAGATCCAGTTGTTTTATTTAAAATTCATATTTTAAAGTTCCTTTTTCATGAAGATAGTTTAAGAAGAACATATGAAAACTTGAAATATAATAATTTATATAGATGGTTTATCGGATATAATTTGAATGAAGAAGTACCAAACCATTCAACATATTCACAAAATTATAAAAGAAAATTTTGTAAATTAGAAAAAGATATATTACAAACAGTATTTGATAAAGTAATAGATTTATTATTAGAATATAACTGCTTAGACATGACAGCTGTATATATAGATTCTACAAATACAAAAGCATATGCAAATAAAAAGAAAAATCATAAAGAAATGATTAAGATAGAAGCAAAAAAATATCAAAAAGAAGTAGAATTGGAGATTGCATTAAAAGGATTGCAAGATGAAGATTTAACAGATGAGGAATATTTAGAAGAAGTAGAAAAAATAGTAAAATGTAATGAGGAAATACCGATAGAAAAACTATTGGGAGAAAAAGAAATAATAGTAAGTGATACAGATAAAGATGCAGGTATGTTATATAAAAATGAAAAAGAAAAAATGTTTGGGTATAATTCAACTGTGATATGTGATGGTAATAACTATGCTTTAACAGTAGATGTTAATCCAAGTAATATGCACGATTCAATTGCTTTTTATCCTGCTTTTGATAAATTTACTGGTAAATTCAATAATAATATGCCTGATTATTTTGTTGGCGATGCTGCATATATTACACCACATATCTGTAAGACTATTATTGATTTGAATATGATACCTTGTATGCCATATAAAAGACCAATGACTAAAGATGGATACTTTAAGAAATATGAATATGTCTATGATGAGGCTAATGATATTTATATTTGTCCAAATAATTGTGATTTAATTCCTACTACTATAAACAAAGATGGTTATATAATTTATAAAGCTGACAAAAATGATTGTGTAAATTGTCCATTTAAAGAAAAATGCACAAAGATGAAAGCAAAACAAATAACTAGACATGTATGGGAGGAATATAAAGAAATGGCAAATGATTATAGACATCACGATGATGTGAGAGAAATATACAAGAAACGTTCAACACATATTGAACGATTATATGCAGATGGAAAGATGAAACATGGTTTAGGTAAAACCTATTTCAAAACAAAACAGAGAGTTAGTCGTGAACTAACCCTCCTTTATGCCTGCATGAATCTAAAAAAGTTTGCATTACATCATTATGCTTAGTATTGAAATATACTAGGTTATATTGTACATTAACTATAATTTTAATAAAAAAGACAAATAAGCAAATTTATTTACCTATTTGTCAACAGTCTGAAATAGATAGTTTTCACTATCTATTTAAAACCATTTTTTAATATTTTCATTAAATATTAATTTAAAAACATCTGGAATATTTTTATTAAGACCTTCTTTTTCCATAAATTTCTTTATCCATAATTCTATTTCTTCATAATCGTCATTATTTATATCATGATATTCATAATTGTTTTCTATTCCTAACATGGTGTCATATTTTTTTCTTAAAATTGGATCAGATAATATTTCATAAGCTTTTAATATTTGTACCATAAATGCATTTTCTTCGGAATTTTTATTAACATCAGGATGATATATTTTTGCTAATCTTCTAAAAGAACGCTTTATTTCTAACTCAGTAGCATTATAATTTACTTCTAAAATTTCATAATAATTTTTTGTTTTCATTTTTTCTTCTTTCCAATTTATTTACTTTTTGATAATACTAAACGTTTATCTTCTGCTTTTATGAATTGTCTTTCTTTTTTTAATTTTCTTGCATTTGAATACATTTCACGATATTGATCATATTTTGATACAGTTAAAGGAAATACTTTTTTTAAAGATGCTAACTCAAAGTTTTTATATAAACCCTCTTTATATAAAAGTTCATATGTAATTTCTTCACCTTTATTTTTTAAATCTCTAATAACTGCATACATGGATAATGCATCTAATTGAACCGTATTTAATAGTTTAT
>JAUNSV010000035.1 GCA_030539055.1 Eubacteriales bacterium
TACATTTTCTTCATTTACTATTTCGCCTAAATCAATTATATCTAAAATATTTTTCATTGTCAATTTTGTGTTGAATTCATAGGTTCCTTGATTTAAATTTACTTTATAAATATTTGCCCTGAATTTAAATATATTTTCATCACTAATTAATCCTTGACTATATAATCTAAATGCAATAGTATCCCAAGTATCATCATTAGTAATTGTAAAACTTTCTGTAATAGAAATATTATTTATTGAATACATGTCTTGTTCATAAAACAAATCATACCCAATAGAAAATAATTTTTGCCCTATAAAAAAAAGAATAATCAAATAAATAGTGAGAAAAAGGAACTTTCTTGCTATTTTAAAAATAAATAATGATACTTTATCAAAGTTTTTATTTGGTTTCATATTTTAAATTAAATGGGCGAGGATTATGAAATACCCCGCCCACTCTCCTTAAATGTTTCTTCTTATTATTCTTCAATATTGTCCATTTTCTGTGAATACTCTTCAATATTTATTTCTCTTACTTCAGAAGTATCATCATCAATTTTATTTTCTTCTGGAAGTAAGGCTTTCATAGAAACAGATATCTTTTTCTTTTCTTCATCAAAATCAATTACTTTTACTTCTACTTCTTGTCCGATTTTTAATACATCCTGGGGTAATTTTACTTTCTCTCTCGCAATTTGTGATACATGTAGTAATGCATCTATATTATCATCTAATTGAATAAAAGCGCCATAATCTGTCATTCGTGCTACCGTACCTTTTATTGTTTTACCTATTTCATAATTTACTCTTGCAAGAATCCAAGGATTATCTTCGGGAAATTTTGTTGTTAATGATACTTTATCATTATTTATTTCTCTTATAAGAACTTTGATTTTATCTCCTATATTGTATATATTCTTAGGATTTTTTATTCTACCCCATCCCATTTCTGTAATATGTAAAAGACCATCTATACCACCAAGATCTACAAATACTCCAAAATCAAGTATGGATTTAACAAAACCCTCGATAATATCATTTTCTTTTAATTTTGATAAACATTCTTCTCTTTTTTCTTTTAATTCTTTTGTAATCAATCTTTTTCGATCTGCTATTACTCGTCTTTTCATAGGATTGAATTCAGTTATAACAAATTCTAATTCTTGTCCTACATATTGTTCTAAATTTTTTTCTATGCCCACATTAATTAAAGATGTCGGCATAAAAACATTAATTCCTTTTTCAAGTTCAACTGTAAGTCCACCTGCATTTGTTTTTATTACTTTACCTTTATGTACTTTGCCCTCTTCATATGCTTTCTTTAAAATATTATTAGTTTCAAGTCTAAGTATTTCTTTTCTAGATAAAGAAACTTGACCCTCACCATCATTTACTTTTTTTATTTTTACCTTAAGAACATCACCCACTTTAAGCAAAGTGCTTAAATCAAGATCATTATCTTCACAATAATCTTCTTTTTTTAATATACCATCAGCTTTATATCCAATATTTAAAACACAATAGTTAGGAAAAACAGAAATAATACTTCCCTCAACAATTTCTCCTTGATGGATTTCTTTCATTGATTGATTTAGCATTTCTTCAAAATCTTGATTTTGCATAATCCATAATCTCCCTTATTAAGTCGCAAGGTGCAGATGCTCCAGCACTAACTCCTATTTTATCATTTATATTAAAATGAATATTATTAACATCTTCTTTTTTTTCTATAAAATATACTTTATCAGATACAAGAGATGCCGTTTTATATAAGTTCATAGTATTTGAAGATTGCTTTGAACCAATAATAAGCATAATATCATTTTTTTTAGCTAGTGAAAGAACTTCGTCTTGTCTTTCTTTTGTTGAAGCACATATTGTATTATAAGAATTTATTTTTATATTGTGATATTTATTATTAATCTTTTCAATTATTTTTTCATATTTTATTGTTTCAAAAGTAGTTTGAGCAAAAATGTTAATTGTATTAATATTATTATCTAATAATAAATTATCAATTAATTCTACTTCTCTCTCGTTTGAAATAACAACAATATGACTATTACTATAACTAACAATACCTATAACTTCTGGATGATTAATATTTCCTACAATTACTATTAATTCATTATTATTAGATTTTTCCGAAACAAGCGAATGAATTTTTTTTACAAAAGGACAAGTAGCATCAATTATTTCATTATTACCTAGTTTTATATTATTATATAACTCTTTTTTTATTCCATGAGATCTAACAATAATAATTGAATTTTTAATTTGTAATAATTCTTTTTCATCAATAATTATTTCTATTTGTTGTTTTTTTAAAGAATCAATTACTCTTTCATTATGAATAAGTGGCCCAAAAGTATAAATATTTTTTTTTAATTTTTTTGCTTTAGAGACACTTTGTATAGCTAAATCATATGCTCTTTTTACTCCAAAACAAAAACCTGCATATTGTCCAACAGTTATTTTCATATTTTTTATATATCTAATATAAACTTTTTAAATTATTATTTGATATACTCCATATTTGAAACATTTTACACTAAATTATAATAATTGTCAATAAATTTGATATGTATATGAAATTTGAACATTAATATAAATATTAATTGACTTAAAGCATATTTTTGATATAATTAATAGAAATGAAAGGTTATAGTAGAAAAAAAATAAAAAAGAAATCTTTTCATATCTTTCGTAAATTTTTAAAAGTAGTAATAACATTATTTTTATTATGTTTATTTTTATGCTTTGGTGCATTTAAAGCTATTTTAGATTCAACTCCTCCTATTTCTTCTATTACACTTGGTCCAAGTGAATTTGCAACAAAAATTTATGATAAAGATGGAAATACAATTACTTCTTTAGTTCAAGAAGGATCTAATAGAGAAAAAGCATCATTTCAAGAGATACCAACACAATTAATTAATGCTTTTGTAAGTATAGAAGATGAACGATTTTGGTCACATTATGGTGTTGATCCTAGATCTATATTTAGGGCTATCTTAGGTATTCTTTCTGGAGATTCTTCAAGAGGTGGTGGTTCCACTATCACACAACAATTAGTTAAAAATGCTGTTTTTGATGGTGCTAGAGATGAAAAAGGTTTTGAAAAATATGTTAGGAAATTTCAAGAATGGTATATAGCTATAAAGTATGAAAAGCAAACTGGTAAAACACATGAAGAAATAAAACAAAATATTATTACTGAATATTTAAATACTATAAATTTAGGTTCTAATACACTTGGAGTGAAAGTGGCAGCAAGGAGATATTTTGATAAAGATTTAAAAGACTTAACTATCTCTGAATGTGCTGTAATTGCAGGTATTACAAAAAATCCATCAAGATATAATCCTATCAATCATCAAGATAAAAATGCAGAGCGAAGACAGCAGATCTTATATAATATGAAAGAACAATCTTATATAAATGAAGCTGAGTACAATGATGCATTAAATGACGATGTTTACAACAGAATTACAGATGTAAATACAAAAATACAAGAGCAGTCTTCTGCTTATTCATATTTTGTAGATGCTCTTTTGGAAGATGTTGTGAAAGTATTAAAACAAACGTATAATTATTCTGACCAACTTGCAAAAAATTTATTATACTCTGGTGGGTTATCCATTTATACTACTCAAGACTCTCAAATTCAAAAAATTGTTGATAACGAAATAAATAATGAAGAATACTATGATACAAAAAAGTATTCACTAGAATGGAGATATACTATAAAACATTCTGACAATTCTATTTCTAATTATAATGAAATTGATATTGAAAAATATATAAAAGATAGTTTAAAAGAAAAATTCGATGGATTATTTAAAGAAAAAGAAGATGCAGATGAATATATAGATAAATTTAAAAAAAGCATCTTATTAGAATCTGATACAGAGTTAGGAGAAGTAAAAAATTTTTCATTAGAGCCACAAGTATCTTTTGTATTAATAGATCAACATAATGGTGAAGTATTAGCACTTAACGGTGGCAGAGGCACAAAAAATCAATCAAGAACATTGAATAGAGCTGTTTCAACAAAAAGACAACCTGGTTCAACTTTTAAAGTAATTTCTACTTTTGCTCCTGCTTTAGAAGAATGTCAAAAAACATTGGCAACTACATATTATGATGCTGAATACTCTGTTAGAAATAAAACATTTAAGAATTGGTACTCAAGTGGTTATTTGGGATTACAAAATATTAGAGCAGGAATAATATATTCATTAAATATTATTGCAGCAAAATGTATGGTAGATACTGTAACACCAGAAGTTGGTGTGGAATTTGCAAAAAAAATGGGTATTAGTACTCTTTCAAAAAATGATTATAATCCAGCTACTGCATTAGGTGGTCTTACTGACGGTGTAACAAATTTAGAGCTAACTAATTCTTTTGCCTGTATAGCTAATGCTGGTACTTATAATACTCCAAAATTATTTACTAAAATTTTAGATAAAGATGGAAATGTATTAATAGACAATACAAATATTCAAAGCAAGGTAGTAATGAGTGAAGAAAATGCATTTTTACTTACAGATGCAATGAAGGACTCTATGCAATTCAAAAGAGCATATGCAGGCACACTTACTGTTTCTTCTACATCAACAAGAGCAAATTTTTCTGGAATGACTGTTGCTGGCAAGTCTGGAACAACCACATCAAATAATGATGTTTGGTTTGTTGGATACACTCCATATTATACTGCTGGTGTATGGGCAGGGTGCGATGAAAATCAATCTTTAAGCGACTCAAAAAATAATGTATACAATGGTGGCACAAATTTTCATAAAGATATTTGGAAAACAATTATGGAAAAAATTCATGATGGAAAAACTAATCCAGGGTTTGTTAAACCAAAAAATATTATTACTAAAACAATTTGTCAAAAATCTGGACTACTTCCTACTGCTGGATGTTTATTAGATGAAAGGGGAAATCCCACTTATTCAGAATATTTTATTAAAGGAACTGAGCCAAAAAAATATTGCACGATTCACTCTGCAACTGGAAGAATGCTTTTAACAGATGAAAAATTTTTAAATTTAGTTACTGATGATGTATATTATATGCAGGATTTAAATGAATTAATTATTCCAAATCTCACAACAGAAAGTATAGAAATACCAAATAATAATATATCACAAGATGATGCACTAATTGTTCCAAATGATAAATTATCTATTTCACCTCCTCCGTCGTCTAACGGAAGTGTAGCTTCTCCAAGGTAAATATTATATTTCTAAAATTATTGGCATAATAACTGGTTCTCTCTTTAGTCTCTTTTTTAACAAACTTGAGAGAGTTCCTTTTATATTTTGCTTTATTTTTGACCAATCATTTATATTTTTATCTTGACATTCATTTAATACTCTTATCACTTCTTTTTTTAATTCACTAAGCAAAGCTTCTGATTCTCTCATATATACAAATCCTCTAGATATTATTTCTGGTCCAGAAACAAGAATAGAATTTTTATGCTCAAGTGCTAAACAAACAATAATAATACCATCATTACCTAATGACTGCCTATCTTTTAATACAATTGAACCAACATCTCCTACTCCCAAACCATCCACTAAAACTCCACCAGATGGTGCTTTGCCAATAATATTTGCTTTTTCATTTGATATTTCTAGAATATCTCCATTATCTAAAACTATGCAATTTTCTTTTTTTACACCTACTTCTTTTATTATATGAGCGGCTTCAATTCTATGTCTATACTCTCCATGAAGTGGTATAGCATATGTAGGTGTAACAAGAGTATATATTAATTTAATCTCTTCTTGACACGCATGTCCTGAAACATGAGTATCATGATATATCACTCGAGCATGCTTTTTAGATAATTCATTAATTACTTTATTAACTGCTTTTTCATTGCCAGGAATAGGTGTAGAACTTAAAATTACTACATCTGATGGTTTAATTTCAATTTTTTTATGATTAGATAATGCCATTCGAGACAATGCAGCCATTGATTCTCCTTGCGAACCAGTTGTTATTATTACAGTTTTTTCATCTGGATAATTCTTTAATTCATCTGATTCAATCAATGTACCTTTGGGAATATCTATATAATCTAATTCCTGAGCTGTATTAATTATATTTACCATTGATCTACCCTCAATATCAACTTTTCTATCATATCTGAAAGCAGTATCAATTATTTGACGAACTCTATCAACATTAGATGCAAAAGTAGCCACAATAATACGATTATTTTTATATTCACTAAAAATAGTATCAAAAGTATTACCAACTGTTTTTTCACTCATTGTAAAACCAGTTTTAGTAGCATTTGTCGAATCTGACATCAAAGCTAAAACACCTTTAGACCCAATTTCTGCAAATCTTTTTAAATCAATTGCATCCCCAAAAACAGGAGTATAGTCTACCTTAAAATCTCCCGTATGCATAAGGATTCCAGCTCTTGTATAAATTGCTAAAGCGCAAGCATCCACAATTGAATGATTTGTCTTAATAAATTCCACTTGCATATTACCTAATTTAATAGTATCGCCAAAATTTACGCAATTTAGGGATACTATTTTTTCTAAATTCTGCTCTTTCAATTTTCTTTCAATTAATGCTAAAGTTAATTTTGTACCATAAATTGGCACATTTATATCTTTTATTATATATGGAATAGCGCCTATATGGTCTTCATGCCCATGTGTAATAACAAAACCTCTAACTTTGTTTTTATTTTCAATCAAATATCTAATATCTGGTATAACAAAGTCTATCCCTAACAAATCATCTCCTGGGAAAGCAAGCCCACAGTCTATTACAATAATATCATCTTCATCTTCAATTATTGTAATATTCATTCCAATTTGATCTAGACCACCCAATGGAATAATTTTTACTTTTGCATTGTTATTATTCTTTTTTACTTTATTTTTGTAATGATAATTTTTATTAAAATTTTTATTCATAACTTCCTTTCATACTTACGATAAAATTATGTCATCAGACAATAATTTGTTTTTAAATATTTCATATATTTTTATAGATTCTTCTTCATCAATTTCACTATATGTAGCTTCTTCACTCCCATATTTTGAAATATCTTTTAATATAAAACAATCCTTTTGATTGTTTTCTTCTATATTACTTTCTTTATTAGATACTAATAAATAAGAAATACCGTCTACAACTGTTTGATCTATCACTTCAACTTCTATAGAATAATCATTATTTTTTAGTACTATTGTATTATCCATATATTTCTCCATTTTTATTATTTAAATAATCTTTTAATATTACAATTGCTGCTACTCCATCTATTTTTTCTTTTATATTATTACTTTTTATTCCCCTTTTAACTAATAATTCTTTTGCTTCTTTTGTAGACAATCTTTCGTCCATAAACTTTATTTCAATATTGTCACTTATTTTTGTACTAAGCTTTTTGGCAAATTCTTTCACAAAAAAAACTCTCTCCCCAATATGACCATCCATGGAAAGTGGTAAACCAATAATTATTTGTTCAATACATTCATTTACTATTATTTGACTTAGTTCATTAATATTTTTTCTTAAAACATTTTCACGTGCTCTAAGCAATGTTCTTAAAGGATAATAAAAATCAACACTACTATCATAAATTGCTAAGCCTATTGTTTTACTGCCATAATCTATTCCTAATATTTTCATTATAAATTAATTTATTTTTCTAGTACATTTTTTATATAATTTGTTATCAATTCTTCTAAAATTTCATCTCTTTCTACTTTCATTATAAGAGAACGAGCATTTTTATGACTAGTAATATATGTAGGATCTCCTGACATAATATATCCAACTAATTGATTAACAGGATTATATCCTTTTTCTTTTAAAGAATCATATACAGAAGCTAATACTTCTGGAGCCTCAATATTATCAACTTTCTTTTTTAATATTACTGTATTTGAATTAACTCCCATAATAACCTCCTATTTTTATTTATTATTTTACTATTTTCATACACAATTAGCAAGTATATAATTAGGTTTAATGTCTACTAATTTTACTAAAGTTTCCGCTCCAAGTAAATATTTATCTCCTTTTGCAAGTACTTTTACATATTCTTTAGTAAAACCAGATAAAAAAGTACCATTGACATTTTCTATTATCTCTTCAACTAAAATCTCTCTTTTAGAATTTAATAAAGTTTTTTTAATATTATTAGAAATAATATTGCTCTCATTAATTAATATTTTTTCCCTTTGTTTTTTTATTGAATCTGCTATTTGATTAGTCATCAAAGAAGCTTTTGTGCCTTTCCGTTTACTATAAGAAAAAATATGTGGATTATAAAATTTTATTTCTTTTACAAAATTTAATGTTTCATTAAAATCTTCATCACTTTCTCCAGGAAAACCAACAATTATATCTGTTGAAATTAGGGTATTATTAAAATTCTTTCTTATTAAATCACAAGATTTTTTATACTCTTCTTTAGTATAATGTCTATTCATCTTTTTTAATATATTATTTGATGCAGATTGAAGTGACAAATGAAATTCAAAACAAAATTTATCTCTTAAGAGCTTATTATCAAATATATTTAAGAAATTATCGTTAATTATTCTTGGTTCAAGTGAACCAATTCTTATTCTTAATAAGCCCTCTATTTTAGCAATCTCTATCAATAATTTATTAATATTTTTATATGAACTAAGATGGATACCTGTGAGAACAATCTCTTTTGCACCATTTTCTACTGCATCATTTGCTTCATTTAATACTAATGAAATTGGTTTTTCATAAAGATTACTTCTTAAATATGGAATAATGCAATATGAACAATATTGATTACATCCATCTTGAATTTTTAAAAATTTTCTTATATTAAAATTTAAATTATTATTTGTATCATGGCTTAAATCATTAATTATTTCATTATTTATTTCTATGTTTAATTCATTATTTATATCTAAAATTGAATTGTAATAATTTATTTCTTTTATGTAGTTTTCAATAAAAAATACTATATTATTTTTATCATTATTTGTAATAAATATATCAATGTCTTTTGATAATTTTAATTTTTCATCTTCATTAAGAGAATTCACAAAACAACCAACAGCTACTACGATAGAATTTTTATTGTTCTTTTTACATCTTCTCAAAATATTTCTAGATTTTCTATCAGCTATATGAGTAACAGAGCAAGTATTAACTACATATATATCTGCATTATCATTAAAATCAACAAGATCAAACCCATTTAAGATAAATTTATTCTTAATAACTTCAGTTTCATATGCATTTACTTTACATCCTAAATTATAGAATGCTATTTTCATAAAGTAATTTTATTTTTATTTAATATTT
>JAUNSV010000061.1 GCA_030539055.1 Eubacteriales bacterium
GCCAAAAGCTACTGCATTTTTATTAATATTATTTGTTACAACACTCCCCATTCCTATAATGGAATTTTCGCCAACTATTTTTCTATTTTTTATGGAAGAATTAACTCCAATAAAAGCTTTTTTTTCAATAATTGAACTTCCACATAGTATTACTCCTGCTGTAAGTGTTGCACTTTCTCCTATAATGCAATTATGTGCTACATGCACCAAGTTATCTATTATTGCATTATTTTGTATATGAGTGTAAGAATCAAATAGAGATATGCACATTGTATTATTATCGCCTATATATACATTATCTCCTATTACTAACTTTCCAGTATGAACTATTGTTTTAATTAAATATTTAGTTTTGATTGCTTGAAAACCTTGTGCTCCTATTGTATTATTGCAACCTATTCTTGTGTTATTGCCAATTATCGTACCTTTCATTATTATACTATTATATCCTATAGAAACATTATCTCCTATTATAACGCCTCTTTCAATAATAGCATTTTTTGCTATTTGACAACCTTTTCCTATTTTTGCATCAAAATCAAATTTATCATAAAAGTCTGTTTCATTATATAAAAATTGATGTATATCATAAAATAATTCTTCTGGCTCATTATGTAAAATATAACTTAAATTATTTTTTTTAATTATTTCTTTCATATCATCTAGGTTTTCTTTATTTAATATTACTACAGATATTTTATTATTTTTTTCAATTGTTTCTTTAAAAGAGATATTATTCATAAAAGAAATAATATTATCATACTCACTAAGTCTATTGCATAAATTAAGCCCATAAATTTCTTTATCATCACCAAAAAAATTTAAATTTAAATTATTGCATATTTCAGATAGTTTTATCTTTCTTTTCATTTATTATATCCTTTTATTAAATTGTATCATATGATATCATTGTCACTCATCCACCACCCACAAGGTAATGCTACAAAATGATTATTAAATTCTCTTACGCCTTTTAAAGTTTCTTCTTTCCCAAATATTGAATATATATTATTGTTTATATGTACAGATGAAGCATAATAACCTAATAGCCTATATCGTTTGATAAATTCTTCTTTATCATTAGCTAATACTCCATACACCCAATAATTTGGATTAATATCATTTTTATTTAAATTATTTATTTTTTCATTTATTAAGTAACTATCCCATTTTTTTGAAATATTTCTTTGCTTAATTATTATGTCATTTAAATATTTCATTTGCTCTACACCAATATAAGCATTTACATTACTCATAGTAGCACTAAAACCCTTTAGAGTAATATCGCAAGTTTGATTTATTTCTCCAAGTTCATCACGGAATTTTGTTCTATCTATTCCACAATCTCTTATTAAAATAGCCTTATCAATAAGACTATTATTATTTATAACTATACAACCACCATCAATTGTATTTGGAATTCTAACAGGGTTAAAAGAGTAAATTGTAATATCACTACCTACATTACCTATTTTTTTGTTTTTGTATTCGCTCCCAAATGCTTCTAAGCAATCATCTATTACTGGGATATTTCTTTCTTTAGATATATCATTAATTTCATCAATGAAGCCTGGAAAACCACAAAAGTGATTATGAATTATTGCTTTTGTATTTTTTGTAATTTTACTTTTAACACTTTCAGGATCTAATGTTCCTCTTTCTGGATTTACATCAGCCCATACCAATTTTATATTATGTGATGCTAGTGGTTGAGTGGATGCAAGGCAAGCCATAGGAGAAACTATTACTTCATCTCCCTCATTAATATTTAATAATGATAAAGTAACAGCAATAGACATATTAAAAGAATTTGTAACTAGTACTTTATCTTTGTTTATTCCCAAAAAATTTGCTATTTCTTCTTCAAATTTTTTTGTCCATTTACCGCAAGTTAATTTACCAGAATACAATATTTCATTAAGTTTTGGTAGGGATGGCATATAAGGCTTATATAAAGGTATCATTTTACCACCCTTTTTTTATTAAACTTACTATTTTTTCTCTTAGTTGTTCATCTACCCACCAGCCACAAGGTATATGCACAAATTCTTGATACCACTTGTCCATATTTGGTAGATTGCATTTTGAATCTTTAAATATAGAATGTGTATCATTTCTATGATGCAGTGGAGAAGCTTGAATATCATTTGCTTCCATCATTTGAATAAATTTTTCTCTATTTTTTACTTTCATTGTATAAAGCCAATAGCTTTGTTCTGTATTATTATTATATTTAACTAGTTCTATACCACTAAGGTCTTTTAATTTTTCATCAAAATATTTTCCATTTGAAATATGAGTCCCAATTACATCTTTCATATGTTTTAATTGGATTATGCCTATAATAGCATTTACATTGTTCATGCCATATTTATATCCTACTCTTT
>JAUNSV010000011.1:0-33190 GCA_030539055.1 Eubacteriales bacterium
ACAAATTGTAAAATAAATGAAAATAAATTATATAATAAAATTATTACGCTCGTCTCGCTCTCTGTAAATCCATTTTGTAATAAAAAAATAGAGGCATAGCCTATTATAATACTGTATATAGCCCAATATATAGATAAAATTAAATAATATTTTATATTTAATATTTTTATATTGTTTTTCATTTTGTCTTCTTTCTAATAAATTTTTTAAGAAATAATTGTTTTCATACTGACAAGCTTCCAAGCATTCTTATCTTTTTCATAATAAAAATATAATCTTTCCTTAAATGTATCTCTAGTGGTTTTTATATTTTCTTTATCATAATAATTTTTTTCAAAAAATACAGAAGCAGAAAATGCTTCATCATTATAAATTTCAAAATCATAAATTTTTTCATTTTCTATTTTTGTATTTTTAAAAATATCTGAATTAATATATGTTATGTCTGGTCCTGTCGCCCATTTAAATGCTTTTTCATCTAATAAGGAATTTGTTTTAATATATTTTGATATTTCGTAGTATCCATTCTTTTCTGTGTTTAAGTCTTTAATCATAAATCTACTCCATAGAATAGAAATATTTAATATGTTTGGATATTCTTTTATTAATTCTTTAGCTTTACTCTCTTCTTCGATTGTTAGAATATTATTTTTTGCATTTATTTTAATTTCTGGCTCAAATAAAAAATTGTTCTCTTCATATATAACTTTTTTTGGTATATTTGTATATTTTGATAATTCTACAATAGCTTCATCTTCCTCATTGAAATATGTAATTTCTTCTTTTATATCATTTTTATCCACCAAGTTGCCATTAATGAATACATCATCATCTTTAAAACAATTTATACTCTTTTGAAAAAATCCATTATTTAAATTTAATTTTATATTTTGTAATTCGTACTCTGTGAAATTTAAAAATAATAATACATTTTTCTTTTTTGATTTATTTAAATTTATTGTATAAAACTTTATGCCATTTGAATATATTTGAAATGAAGAAATATCTTCATTTGCATTTATTTCTTCATATGTTATATCTTGATTGCAAAAATTTAAAAAAGCTTCTTTAAATGTAGCTTCTTCTTTTTCGTACTTATTTATTTTAATATTATTTATATCAAAATATTTTGAGGAATTATCATTTTTTACATCTTCTTTTATTTCATTTATAATATTTGGTAGGAAATTTTCTATTTGATATTTCTCATATTTTATTAAATTATTTCTTATATAAAAAAATAAAAAAATTATTAAAATAAAACATATTAATAAATATATTTTTATAAAAAATTTGTATTTTTTTGACAATACTCTTATTCTCTTCATTGCTGATTTTTTACTACAAATGCTGTTGGTATTCTCCAAGTAGAATTATAATAATAAAATGTGATTGAAGACATCTCGTAATGATCATCATAATACATACAAGAAGAACTTCCTCCATCTATATTAGCTGCATTGATAGCTTTATAATCTTTCATTACTTTTATTAAGTCTTTTATTGTAGCTCCTATATGACCAGATGAACCTCTCCCATCGGTTGTTAGTAATAGTATTGCTCCATCTGCTCTTTGACCTATAGCTGTGCGTGGGTTAGCACCAGAACCTAAGCCATCAAATTCTCTTTCAATTCCATTGATAATTAATTTTACAAAATGATTGTTTTTATCATTTATTTCTTCTTGAAAACAAATTGCATCTCTTATATTGTTTTCTTTTATTATATTTTCTATTTCTTCTTTTGAATTTATATTTTGTAAATCTATTATTTTTAATATATTATTGTTATCTAGTCCTATTAAATGTAGTCCTTTTAAACCTTGTAAATTAATACTTTGAATAATGCCTTTTTGTACTACTACACCTAGCGGTATTCCACTCTTTCCAGAATTTGATACATATAAACCACCATTTACTCCAGCTATTGCTTCTTCTTTTTTAATTATATTTTCTAAAGTATCTCCATACTCTGAAAATGGATAAGTAGAGCCTACAAATACATTTTGTGGGTTTTTTATTATCATCATTTTGCCAAAAAAAGATGGTCCACTTACTTTTTCTATTATTATTTCTTCTTCTATATCACTTTTACTAGCTATTAAATTTATTAAATTTGTATCTACATTTTGATCTAAGTCTTTTAATGTATTTTTATTTAATATTTCATTTATTTCATTTTTTGTTAAAAATATATTAGCTAAAAATTTTAATTGCCCAGTTTCTAATATTGTAGTAGCAAATAATTCTTTTGCACTAGGAGAAATATTAGAGCAAATTAGTTTTATAGACATAAATAAAATTAATATAATAATAATTAAATTTATAATTATAAAAAGAAGTACTCTATATAAATATATTGTTAATTTTTTCATTCACTATCTACTATCGCTTGCATACTCACAAGCCTCCAGCTTTGCAAATCTTTAAAATAATAAAAGTACATTCTCTCGTGGAAAATATCTACTTTTGTACTCCACTCAGTATTAATATGTATTGGTTTTTCAAAATAAATTTCACACGAAAATGCTTCTTCATTATAAATTTCAAAATTTGATACTTTTTCATTTATAAAAGGAGGGTCTTCTAGTTTATGTGGACCTATGAAAGTAATGTCCATACCAGATGCCCAATTTCTTGCAAAAGTTAAAATGTCAGAGTCTGGTGCAAGATATCTTTGTATTGTACCATATCCATTAGTATACCCTTGCAAATCTTTAGTCAAATATAAACTCCACTTATGTGCTATATCAAGTGGATTAGCAGTTGGAGATATTTTTTGTATAGCATTTTCGTATTCTTCTATATATTCAATATTTAATTCTGTATTTATTTTGTGCTCTTCTATTGTTTTCTTATATTCTTTATTATTTTCATCTAAAATTTTGATATCTGGTTTTAATAATAAGTTATTAATTTCGTATTTTATTTGATATGGAATAGTAGTAAATTTATTTAATTGCAATTTTGCATCTTCAAAATCGATAATCTCTGCTGCACTTTCTTTCAATATTTTTGTGTCGTTTATATATACATTAGCATCATTTGGTGCAAAAATATCATAATAATATAAACCTTTGGTAGTTTTTAACTCAAGTTTTTCTACTTCCCAATTTGAAAAAGTCATAATTCCAAGTTTAGTTTGTATATTTGTGCCATCTAAATATATTAATAAAAAATTTTCATCATCTGCTTTTAGGGCATATATTGGTTTCTCATTGTTTTTTTCATCATATATTTCATAAGTAATATCTTTTTCTTTCATATATTCTACTATTACATCTCTTATATCAAAATCTTTATTTTCATAAGTTGATATTTTTTCTTTTGATACATCTATATCATAATTTTTGTTTTGTATGTTTTCTATTACTTTAATCAAAAAATTTTGTACTTGTGATTTTTCGTACATTTCTAGGCTTTGTTTTACATAATTTAAAGATAATAAAATAAATATAATAAAAATACCAATGTAAACGAACATAAATATTGAAAATTTATTAAATATTTTATTTTTTGTTTCTTTTGTCATTTTTTTACCTTTTATTTTACAGTAATAGCAGCTGGCAATTTCCAAGATGAATTAGAATTGTATAATGTAACACTTGTCATTTCATATGTACCATCGACAAACATTGACGAAGAACTTCCTCCATCTATATTGGCTGCATTTACAGCTCCATACTCTTTCATTATTTTAATTAAGTCTTTTATAGTAGCACCTAAGTGTCCATCTCTGCCTCTGCCATCTGTTACTAATAGTAAGACTGTGCCATCGGCTCTTTGACCTATAGCTGTGCGTGGATTAGCACCTGAACCTAAACCATCAAACTCTCTTTCCTCTCCATTTATTATTAATTTTACGAAGTGATTATTGATATCTGATCTTTCTTCTTGGAATACAACTGCATCTCTTATTTTTTCTTCTTCTACTAATTTTATAACATCATTTTTATTATATCCCTCAATATTAATTATTCTCAAAACATCATTTTCATCAAATCCAATAAGATGAATACCTACAACACCTAATGGTTCATTGTATTGAATTTGACCATTGGATACTACAACACCTAGTGGATGGCCTCCAGTATTCATATGCGAAAAATATAATCCACCATTGATAGCACAAGAAGCACTAGCTTCAATACAAATTTCTGATAGTTCTTTTCCATACTCTTGCCAAGGGTAGGTGGTTGATACTTGTACTCTTGATGGATCATCGACAATTAGCATTTTTGCCATAAAAGTTGTACCAGATATTTTTTCTATTCTATAACCTTTATCATTATTTTTTTCTTTTTTTGCATGAGCATCAATCATTGATTGATCCATTTCTATATTCATTTCGGAAATTGTATTTTTGTTTACAATAGCAAGTATTTCTTCTTTAGATAAAAACCACGAAGCAAGAAATTTTACTTGCCCTGTTTCTAATATAGTGGTGGTAAATAATTCTTTAGCACTTGGAGAAATGTTAGAACAAATTAATTTTAAAGACAAAAAAAGCAAGATAAATAATAATATCAATGTTGTAATAATAAATATTAATACTCTTCTTACTATCATTAAAAAAACTTTCATGTATTCTTTAATTTCCTTATATTCTTATTTTATTCAAATACCATTTTTATTTTACTTTCTTCTTTATTATAACCATTTGGATTTTTATTTTGAAAATTGAAGCTATCCTTACACATATCATCTATAGTGTATATTGCTTCAAAATCTAATTCCTTTTTAGCTTTACTCGGATCACATAGTAGAATATCTACATCTCCTTTTCTTCTATCCACTATTTCATAATTAATTTTTTTATTAGCTGCTTTTTCATATGCTTTAATAACATCTAATACCGAATAACCTTTTCCTGTTCCTATATTATATATTTTTATTTTTGCTTCTTCATTAAAACAATTTAGCGCTTTCACATGAGCTATTGCTAAATCTACTACATGAATATAATCTCTTACACCTGTCCCATCTTTTGTATTATAATCATTGCCATACACAAGTACTTTTTCTCTTTTACCTATAGCTACTTGTGCTATGTAAGGCATTAAATTATTTGGTATACCTTTTGGGTCCTCTCCTATTAGCCCCGTTTTGTGTGCACCAACTGGATTAAAATATCTTAGTAATACTATGTTCCATTTTTTATCACTTTCATACATATCTATCAAAATATCTTCTATCATTCCTTTTGTTTTTCCGTAAGGGCTTGTTATTTCACCTCTAGAAGCTTCTTCTGTAATTGGAATAAACTCTGGCTTACCATATACAGTTGCACTCGATGAAAAAATTATATTAAAACAATTATGTTTACGCATTGCTTCTAATAAATTCATAAGTGATATCAAATTGTTGTAATAATACTCAAGTGGTTTTTGAACTGATTCACCCACTGCTTTGTATCCTGCAAACATTATTACTGAATCTATTTTTTCTCTGTCAAAAATATTAAATAAAAAATCTTTATCTAAAAGGTCTGCTTCATAAAAAATTAAATTATTGTTTTCGCAAGTAGAACATTTACTATTTGTTTCATTTACACAATATATTTTCTTTTTTATACAATAAGATTTATTTGTAATTTGAGATACTCTCTTAATTGCTTCTATAGATGAATTAAAAAGATTATCGACACATACTACTTTATGGTTTGCATTCAACAATTCTACTATAGTGTGTGAACCTATATAACCTGCCCCACCTGCCACTAATATTGTCAAGATTTTACCTCCGTAATTTCACTCTACCAATTTTGCCAAATATACATTTGCATATTGATATCCTTTATTTGTAACTTGTCTTGCTTCTTCGTGAGTAGCACAAAATACATCTAGATGATTTCCTTTTACTCCGCCACCTATATCTTCTGCTTTATGAAGACCATCATAAAGATGTACAGTATCTCCACTTGCTCCCTCCATTATAATATATGTGCCCATAGGAATAACTGTTTTGTCGGTAGCTACAGTATGATTTACTCTTGTAGTAGCTCCAGAGTAAGTTGTGGTAGAATATCTGCCATTGCATTTTGCACAAGGGCAATATCCAGTGAGTTTGAAAGAACCAATTAGTTCTCCTTTTTCAAATTTTTTAGTTGTATTTTTATCATTGTCATAAAAATATCCATCTTCTTTTTGTAAGTTATTTCTACTACCAAAACCTATTTTTTGTAAGTCTTCTGGCTTTACTCCACTTATTCCATTTACATCAAGTAGAGCATTTTGAATCATTAATTGCAATGCGTTGTTGTAATTTTCCATATCTTTTTCACTTGGTAGTGGAATGGAAGTGCTTTGTGCTCCCCATTCAAGTTCGCCTTGATTGTTTTTTTCTTCTTCAATAACAATTGTTTGCGGAATATATGTTCTATTATCTATTACATTTGATGCCATATTATTAGAAATATTAACTACAAAAATAAGTATAATAAAAAGTATATATTTAATTTTATTATACTTAAATTTTATTTTTTTCATCAATTTAACTCATTTTTTATTTTTAATGCGTAATCGTTATTTACACTTTCATCTTTTTCATGTGGAGTCCATAATCCTAATTCTGTTTTTCCATATCTAGGTATTATATGCAAATGAAAGTGATTAACTGTTTGCCCTGAAAGTTCTCCATTATTTTGAATAATATTAAAATCATTAAAACTATAAACTTTTTTAAGTGCTTTCACTATTTTTTTTGACAAAATTAATACTTTTTTTAATAATTCATCATCCATATCAATTAAGTTTTCCATATGCTTTTTTGGTACTATAAGCACATGACCTTTGGTTGCTGGCGCTATATCCAAAAATGAAATAAAATCTTCATCCTCATATATTTTATATGATGGAATATTGCCATTTATTATATTACAAAATACACATTCATTCATATTTTTTTCTCCTAAAAGTATATAAAGTATAACATAATTTATGCTATTTATCAATTTGATTTGACAAAATAAAATCCGTTCAATTTCTCTTGTTATTAGAGAATTTGAACGGATAAAGGGGAGAATCTACTTAGTTAAAAGTTACTTAATTTTTTTATTATTATTTTATAAAATTGTTTATATGTTTTTTATTTGATTAATTATTTTTCAATTTCAATTTTTGTAGAGGTAATACTTGATACTCTACACATTTCAAAACTGTCAAATCCATTATTAAATCTTCCAATGTTAGATGGTGTTGCTTCTCTTCTTGGTGGGGGTGGATTTTTTGTGAAATCATTTTGTTCTCTACTTGCTCCATTATCATTTCCTCCGTTTGCCTTGTTTTCATTTTGTTTAGGCATATTATCATTATTTTTTGGTCCTTGATTATTTGACATTAAGAATATCTTACTTGCATCTCCATTTGTATCTAGTACTATTCTAACCATGTCGCCTACTTTTATGTCGGATATTGTTATGCTTGTTGTTTTGATTTCTTGATCTTTTGAAAGAGTATTATTCTCATCAAATGTTTCTTTTTCAAAAGTAGTTTGAGTATTTATTTTGTATTCATTTTTTTGCAATTTTCTTTCTTCTTTTGTTTCATTAGTTGCAGCAAAGTTTTCAAAATTTGATACTAAGCATATTGCAAAAATAAGTGCAGTTAATCCTATAATGTAATTTTTTGTTTTTTTCATTAATAAACTTTCCTCCTTTATTACCAAAATATTATACTTTTATAATATGAATTTTTATATTACAATTTGTGATTTTTTGGAGAATAATTTATTAATTTTTCTATTAAATTATACAAGATATTGTTTTTTATTTAAATTATTTTGATTTTAACAAATACTTTTCTACAGAGCTAATAGCATTTGCTCCATCGCTTGCTGCTGTTATTAATTGTCTTAAAGGTTTTTTTCGTACATCGCCTGCTGCAAAAATTCCATCAATTGATGTAATACAATCTTCATTAGCTATTATATATCCATTTTCTGTATCAACTTTTTCTATAATTAATTCACTTCGTGCTTTTGTGCCTATAGCACAAAAAATTCCTTGCAAAAATATTTCTTTATTCTCATTTGTTTTTTTATTTTTTATTATTACACTCTGAAGATTCTCTTTACCTTTTATCTCTTCTACAATAGAGTCCCATATTACTTCTACATTTTCTTTTGAAAACAACTCTTCTTGCAAAATTTTGGTAGCTCTTAGCTCATCTCTTCTATGTACTAGATACACTTTTTTGCACATTCTAGATAAAAATATTGCATCTTCAACAGCTACATCACCACCTCCTACAACCATTGTTGTTTGTTCTTTAAAAAATGCTCCATCACAAGTAGCACAATACGATACTCCTTTTCCTTTGAATTCATTCTCGCCTTTTACGCCAAGTGAAAGTGGTATAGCTCCTGTCGCAAAAATGATGGTTTTTGTTTGATACTCTTCGTTTTTTGTTTTTACTATTTTAATTTTATTTGATACATCTACTTCTATTACTTTTTTTGAAATAATTTCTAAGCCCATTCTTAATGCGTGATCTCTAAATTTTTGTGAGAGTGTGTATCCATCTATTTTTTCTATACCCAAATAATTATCCACTTCATAAGTATTCACAATTTGACCACCTTGGAGAGTTATTTCCTCAAACAGAAGTGTATCTAAACAAGCTCTCTTTGCATAAACTGCTGCACTGAAACCTGCAGGTCCAGAGCCTATAATAATGCAATCGTGTATTTTGTTCATGGTGTGCTCCTTTTGTTTTTTATTTTATTAATTTGTATATTGAAAAATTATTCATTCAAAAGGTTTTAAACTTTCTTTGTTCAATACTGTTGTGGTATACTAATTTTGTAACACCTTGGACTGATAATATGATAAAATAATATATTAACCAAGGAGGAGTAAGCGCGTGTTGTCCAGTAATATATTGCATTCGTTATTCCCCCTTTCGTTTTTTTATTGAGATGTTATTTCTCGTATTTTATCAACTTTGATTTTTTGGTCTTATGTCATTGTAAGTTTAGAATTTTCCAAAAACATTATTATAATTTTTTTTCAAACCATTACCCAAAGCGTTACTTTCGGTTTTGCACTACACTATCTCCCAAACAAATGTAGCAGTGTCACTAACATCTATGTCATCTGGTTCGATATCAATTGGCTTTGACCCATAGCGGCGATCCTCTGCAATATCATATATAGTATTGGAGAAAATGTCTAATTCTCCCCAGTTGTAATCTATGGTAAGCAGTTGTCCCAGTTTCACTCCTGCTGTCTCACAGAGCAATATTATTGGATAATACATTCACTATATTCAAGTGCTTTACTCCATCTCGCTCTTGGAGTAGACTGTCCATTGATAACAAATACTTTGGGTAGTTATCTCGCACTTGATAAAAGGGCTTGTATTCTCGATCTTCAGTTGACTTTTCCGATATTGTCATAGTTACTTGAATATATTTATAATCATTGGTTTTTCGTGCGATAAAATCACATTCGAATTGCCCTATGCGTCCTACACTGACAGAATAGTTATTATTCATAAGGTACAGAAACACGAGATTTTCAAGTGCTGGACCGTAGTTAATACGATTATCCGTTACAGTCAAAAAATAAATGCTCATATCTGCAAGATAATATTTCTGTTCACCAGATAAAGATTTTTTCGATTTGCAATCAAATCTCGGACACTTATAAATGATTTTTGCGTTTTCGAGTATTGAAATATAGTTTCGAATTGTCTCCTTTGATATCTGCGTTTTTTCCTTATTGTTGAAGTAATCAAAAAGCGTGCTTACACTAAAAGTTGAACCGAAGTTATTGATAACATAATTTTGCACTCTTTCAAATATAAATTTATTTCTGATTTTTTTGTTTCGCTTAATATCTTTTTCGAATATCTCTCCAATAACACTTTTTGTATAAAAGTGTCGTGCTTCTGCATCCTGGAACTCGAGTGCCTTTGGGAACCCACCGTTTACTATATACTCTTTGAACTCATCTGCAAGGTCTAAATTAACTGGCAACTTCTTATATTTTTTCATTGCAAGATATTCTGAAAAATCCAATGTGAAAATTTCAAATTCTAAATACCTTCCAGTAAGCTTTGTCGCAATCTCACCGCTAAGCAAATAGGAATTGGAACCAGTGAGAAAAATTGAAAAGTTTTCTTCTGTGTTATATGCATTGATTGTTTCCTCAAATCCAGTTACATTTTGAATCTCATCTATAAAAATATACTTGAAGTTATCATCCACAAGCATTGAATCAATTTTCTCTTCAAGTTGTTCTGCTGTCTTAATTCCCTTGTTTCCTCTCTTATCGAGGTCAAGATATATTATATCTTTCTCCATAATACCACTATCAATAAGTTCTTCTTTTATCATTTGCATCATAGAAGACTTACCACATCGCCTAATACCAGTAATTAGTTTAATAATATCTGTTTTGTAGAAAGGTCGAATTTTTTTAAGATACTTTTCCCGTTTAAATAATGTCATCTCCATTTTTCTCTTTTCTTTTTGCTTTGGTTCATTATATCAATAATTGTCGTTATTGTCAAGTTAAAGCCACCAATTTTTAATATTTGCTGTTTTTGGTGGTCTTAACTGATGTTTATCGTATCTTTTTTACACAGACTATTGCTATAGCATGGAATTCTTATTATCGATTTTTATTTATTCTTTCATTGAGTAAATGAACTAATTGTACTAGTCAATCGTATTGTACCTACTAATACACATAATAAAGATTATAGTAGATAATCCTACAAGTATTCTTTTATTGCAAGAGCAATTTCATAAGCAAGGTTAACTGGGACTGCATTTCCAATCATTTTATACCCATCGTTTATGTCGTTATATAAAATTTTAAAATCATCTGGGAAGCCTTGAACTCTTGCCACTTCTCTAACAGTCATGCGTCTATATAGATTTTCTTTGCCTTTTACAAACTCGCACTTGTCTTTTCCAACTTTAACCATAGTTGGTGCTTGTGGATGTAGTTGGCATTGTCTTCCACTAGCTTGAACAGTAAAAGCCTGTTGATTCCAATTTTTTACTCTATTTCTACTCATAAAAATTGGCGAATATGTACCGATATAATACTCATTATTATTTTTTGATTTAATATTATGCTTATTTCTTTCAAGTGCTGGAACAGCTTCATCTTTTAAATCATAAATTACATCTTTTAAAGTTAACTTTTTATCATCATTTTCTGTTGAGCCATTAGGAAATTTAAAATCAATATTCAAATCATTTCTAAAACCTATATAAAACACTCTTTTTCTTTCTTGTGCCACCGCATAATCTTTTGCATTAACCATATTCAAAGTTACTGTGTAACCAGCATTTTTAAATAGACTTAGTATTTTTTTTACTGCTTCAGAATGTCTATCAGCAAGCATACCACTTACATTTTCTGCTAAAAAAAACTTAGGCTTTTTTTCTTTAAGAATTCTTATATAATCAAAAAACAATTTTCCTCTTTCATCATCAACACCTCTTAGAGAACCAGCTTCAGACCACGATTGGCATGGTGGACCACCAATAATACCATCCACATCTTGTAATTCAGATTCATTGATTTTTCTAATATCGCCCTTTATTAATTTAGTATTTGGATGATTTGCTTCGTAGGTAGCCCATATTGTTTTGTCAAACTCATTTGCAATTGGAATATCAAACCCCGCTTTTTCAAAGCCTAAATCAAGACCACCACATCCACTAAACAATGATAAAATATTAAATTTTCTAGCACTTTCTTTCATTAATATATACCTCAATAAATTAATAATTTATTCTTTTAATTATAATCTTCCTTTATTATATACAAAAGCAAATTTGTGAATACTACATCACAACTCTATAAATATTATTATACCATATTTAATGAAAATATAAAACTTTAACTTAAGAGATTTTTGCAAATTCTACTTTTTTTTTAAAAAAATAGAGATGGTTGTCTCTGTCTCATTAGTACAATTATATATAACCTTTTCGTTAGGATTTTTCAAATAAGTAAATCGGTATATAGTGTTACAAAACTAGTATACCACTACAGATACCCAAGTATTTATACTAAAGCTTATTCAACATAAGTTCTTTCAATTTTGTTTTTGCAAATTGAAGTGCAAATGAAAATAAAAATGTTAAAATAAAAAGAAGCATTCCAACAAATACAAAACTAACATAGTTATTATTTTTAAATGTATTAATTTTTAATACATCAAATAAAAAGTGTATGAAAAATGGGTGAAACAAGTAAACGAAAAATGTTAAACTACCAATTCTTCTAATATCAAAAGAAACTTTTACTATTTTTTTGCTTAATAATATTTTAAATATTGTAATACTAATAAAAAAGAAACTAGCAGAATGATATCCTGCATTATTTATTTTAAATATTATAGCAAAAATATTTGTAACTAAAGCTAAAATGATTATTTTTATATCAAATAAATTTTTTTGTATCAAGCCACCACATAAAAAATATGAAAAGTAATATGGTAAGGGTATAGAAAAATTTATTTTATTTAAAACTGGAATATGATTCTTAAAAATAACAAAAATCAATGTTAAAAAAGTAAAAGTATATAAATTATCATCATCTAAACTAGTAAAAATAGGAACAAACAAGTAAATACAAATTATACATGGCATAAACCACAAATGTGAAACAAAATTGAATTTTAAACTTTCTATAATAAAAAATGCAATTTTACTTAATGCATTATTTAAGCTTGTCATATATATTTCATTACAAAACAAACACAGTGCATTAGTTAATACAAATAATAACCAAAATTCAATTATTTTTTTACTTACATATTTATAACTTCGTTTTTTATTAAATATACAATATCCAGATGTTATAAAAAAAAGTGGTACAGAAATTCCTAAGCAATATTGAATTTGAGACAAAAGATAATTACTTATCGAAAATCGTGAGCTCAATATAGCTATATAATGAATAAAAAAAACTCCTAAAGCAGAAATAATTCTTATACAATCCACAATAAATGATTTGTACTTATCATCTATCTTCGTTTCATTTTTATTTAATAAAAAACTATCCCTTATAAAAGAGTTGTCTTGTCTTGTCTTGTTTTGTCTTATACATTATATTTCTCACTTATTATAGTTGTGATGGTAAAGCTATTTTTGAGCTTGTACCATCTTTAAAAATTTCTTGTCATTAAATTGCTCATTGGTCAAAAATTTTCCATTATAAAACATCGCATAAGTAGTGCAAGGACTCGGAACGAGTTGTGCTTGTTTTTTTGTTTCAATATGAATTGCCTTAAATGGAATGTTGTTTTCTTTTGCAATTTTCTCAAGAATTGGAACATATTTACCATTGAAAGGACATTGACTTGTATAATATAAAACATACCCACTATCTTTTATATGAGGGTGTTTTGCAATATCTTTAAATTTAGGAATAATAGCTTTTTTATCAAAAGGAAGATACATCAAATTAATTTCTGTATCGGATTCATCTGCTATCTTGAATCCTTTATGGAGTAGATACTTTGGGTCAGAAAGAAATGGCTTCTTCTTTAGAGAAGAAAGAATGCATAATCCAATCTTTCCTTTTACTTTAGCATCTTTTATGCAAGCTTTAAGCAAATCATTTGAATAGCCATGCCCTTTAAACGAACCAGATACCCAAAAGCAATCAATATACATATAATTTTTTGCAATAATAGGTACCCATGCATTTTCAGCTGGAATATACTCAATAAAGCATTTTCCTCTTTCGGTACTTTTAAGAAATACAAGTCCATCTTCAAAGCACTGTTTCATCCAGTCTTTTTTTGAAGAGACTTGAATGTCCTTATTATTAGAAATCGCACAGCATATGTGTTCGTTTTCAATGTTTTCTTTTGTTACTTTGATATATTCCATTGCATTCACCCTTTCATTAGATTTGTTTTTCGTGGGCTTAAAACCACTTTGTCCTTTGTAATCCCAAGTTCTACTTATAGAAAGCATCTGATGTGAAAAATCAAAGTCTAGACCTATGTCACCACTACCAAGCGTGTTTTCCTGTTGACAAAAGACTATCAATATCCATATATGCATTCTCGATAGCTTCTGTATGATATCCCCAGTAATTATCATATATTTTCTGCGTAATCCCGTGAGTATCCCACTCTTTTAAAACATCTCCAGTCTTTTTTTCTTTAAACGCAGCATAGTATTCCAACAAATACATAAAAAATTTCATTTCCTCTGTCATATCATTCACCCCTTATATATATCGAATTTTGCGGATTGCCTGTAATTTTTTCTGCTTCCCAAATTTCAAAAATTGCACCCGCACCAAATACCGTCATTCCACAAGCCTCATTTTCAAGCATCTCATGGGTTCTTGAATCCGTAAAAGCTCTCAATGCATCCATAGGAGAATAACCATATTTTTCAACAATCATCTTCACAATTTCACCATTGTAGTAATCAATAACTTCAGGTTCTAATCGCTTCATATGGATTTCACCTCCAAATATTTTAAAATATGCAAAGAGCGTTCTGTTCTGAATACATATTGGTCTTTCAATTTTTGAGGAAGAAGAAGTTTAATTGCCACATCTTCAGAAAAATATCCTTTTAAATAATTGTTTACTGTTCTAATTGCTTGGTCATTTGCAACTGGTCCGCTTATCACAACACCAGCTCCAAAATCCAACAACCTTTTTGAAGGAATCAATTTTGGAATCATAACTTCTATGTTGCTTCCATGATATAGCTTCATAAATAATCTCCTCATACAATTTTTTCAATAATATTAACACCAACTCTTACTAATACTGAATATAGTAATATTTTATATTTCAATCTTATACTCCACAATCTCACCCGTTTTATAATTATGATTTCTTGTTGTATGTGATATAAATGAAGCTGCTTCCTCTATTGTTATCGTGTTTTTTGTTTCATAATTTTTTATCATATCTGTTTTTACAGAGCCTAGTGCTATAGCAAAGCATTCTATATTTGATTCAAAAATTTCTTTAGATAATGCTTTTGTAAAAGCAATTACTCCACCTTTTGTCATAGAATATATTACCTCATTTGATGCACCTATTAAACCCCATATTGATGTGATATTTAATATTATTCCTTTTTTTTGATGTATTAACCTAGGAAGCACTGCTTTTGTATTTTCAAAAACTGTTGTTAAATTTGAATTTATGATGTCATCATACTCATCTTTTGTAACATCTTGAAGTAAATTGTAATTTGCTTTTGATGCATTATTTATAAGCATATATATATCTTCTTTACTATTTACAATTTCATTTAAATATTCTCTATTTATATTGCCTTTTATTGCATACACTTTTTTATTATATTTTTCTTTTATGTCATTTGCATTTTGGATCAAAATTTTTATGTTCTTTTCACAAGTTAATATTAAATCAAATCCTTGTTTAGCATACTCATACGATAAAGCTTTGCCTATGCCTCTTGATGCTCCTGTAATTATTACATAACTCATTTTTACCTCATAAAAAATTTTTTTATACTTCAAATAGTTCTAATATTATTTTTACTAAGAAAATAATTAATACTAAATACATTATTGGTTTAACCATTGATAAGCCTTTTTTCTTAAAAAGTGTTGTACCAAGATAAGCACCTAACATATTAAATACACCAGCTGTTAATGCTAATTGGAAAAGAACTTTTCCATTTATTATATATATCAGCAATGCACCCAAATTAGTCGATAAATTGATTGCTTTTGCTACTCCATTTGATTGGTTGAGTGATAAACCAACTACAGAAGTAAGCATTATAATTAAAAAAGTGCCTGTTCCTGGTCCATAAACACCATCATATATACCTAGAAAAAAAGAAATTAATATTGCTATCGAAATAATATTTATATTTAATGATGAGTCTTCTTTTTGGTTTTTCTTTAATGAAGAAGATTTTGAAATATATATTAATGTAAGTGGTATAACAAATAGCATTATTATTTTAAATAATTTGTCATCTATTAATAAAGCTATTCGGGCTCCTATGGTTGATCCAAACAATGCAAAAAATACGCAAGGTAGAGCTATTTTTAAATTAATAAAACCTGATTTATAATACTTGTATGTAGAAAGACTTGTGCCCATTAAAGCAGACATTTTGTTTGAACCAAGAGCTATGGTTGTAGGAAAACCTGCAATTAAATATGCTGGTAGTGATATTAAACCTCCGCCTCCTGCTATTGCATCTACAAAACCTGCTAAAAAAAGTAATGGACATACTATTAAAAAGTGCCAAATATTGATTTGCATACTTTCCTTATTAAATATTTCTTATAATATTTTTTATTTTTGGTATTTGATTTGGGCACATACTGAATTCTGGCAAACCATACTCTACTAAAGTTTTTGTTAAATTTGAATCGGATGCTGCT
Organism: Eubacteriales bacterium; assembly: GCA_030539055.1. Classification (GTDB taxonomy): domain Bacteria; phylum Bacillota; class Clostridia; order Lachnospirales; family Lachnospiraceae; genus UBA3633. Next base: position 16,372 of record JAUNSV010000011.1, read on the forward strand.
TCGCCACACATAGCACATTCAATATTTGCTTTTCTTGCTTCTTCTATTATATGCTTTATAGATTTTAATACTGCTGGATTAGAAAAATCATACTTATTTTTCATTTTTGCATTTCCTCTATCTATAGCGAGTGTGTATTGACACAAATCATTTGTTCCTATAGAAAAAAAATCTACTTCCTTTGCAAACTCTTCCGCCATAATAGAGGCAGCTGGAGTTTCTATCATTATACCTATTTTAATATTTGTATCATATTCAATTTTTTCATTTTTTAATTCGTTTTTACACTCTTTTAATATTTCTTTAGCTTTTTTTATTTCTTCCAAATTGATAATCATAGGAAACATTATTCGAATATTTCCAAAATGTGAGGCTCTTAGTATTGCTCGTAATTGGGCTTTAAAAATATTTTTGTTTTCATCATCCAAACAAAATCTTATTGCTCTATATCCTAAAAAAGGATTCTCCTCTTTATCAAATTTATAATAAGATAATTCTTTGTCGCCTCCTATATCTAGTGTTCGAATTGTAAATTCTTTTTCTTTCATTACTAATGCTACTTTTTTGTATGTTTCAAATTGCTCTTCTTCTGTAGGAAAATGTGTATTATCCATATACAAAAATTCTGTGCGAAATAAACCTATGCCCTCTGCTCCATATTTTTCTATATCTTTTACATCACTTACATTGCCTATATTTGCAAGCATTCTAAAAGTTCTTCCATCTTTTGTAATTGCTTTTTCGTTTTTTAATGATAGTAATCTTTTCTTCTCTCTCTTCTCTTCTTCTATTTTTTCTTCATACTCTTTTTTTATATTATCATCAATATCAAGTATTACTTCGCCTTTCTTTGCATCTATAATTATTTCTTCATCATCTTTTAATTTTGATAAAATATTATCTATACCTACTATAGCAGGAATTTCTAAAGATCTTGCGAGTATTGCTGTATGCGATGTTCTTCCACCAGCTTCTAGTAAAAATGCATTTACATTTTCTAAATCCATAGACATAGTTTCTGATGGAGTTAAATCTTTTGATACAATAATTGTATTTTTATTTAAATTTTTCAAATTCTTTTTTTTGATGTTTAAGAGATTACCCATTATTTGATCGGTAATATCTTTTACATCGAGTACTCTTGCTTTTATATATTCATCATCTATAGCATTAAACTTTGCTACTATTTCTTCTTTTGTTTTATCTAATGCTTCCTCAACTGAAAATAAATCGTTTTGAATTTTATCTGAAACACTATCTATTAGTGTTGGATCTTCTAATACTTCTTTATGTGATTCAAATATTTTTGCTTCATCTTCGCTTATTTTTTTTAATGTATCTTGATAAAGTCTATCAATATTCTGCTTTACTTTTTCTTTTGCAATATTAAATCTATCTAATTCATTTTCTACTTGCGATTCATTAATTTTCTTTTTTTCATATGTAAAATCTTTCTTTTCTAAAATGCATACTTTACCTATAGCGTAGCCCTCGGATACGGGTAAGCCTTTTAGTATATTCATTGTGTATCACCTCTTTTTTTAAAAATAAATTGTTTTTGTATTATAAAATTAACTACATATAAAATTGTATCTATCAATATTTTTATCAAAACTATACTGTGATGAAAATAATACTTTGAAACCATATTTACCAAATATGCTGATATCATCATATTAATCACAACTAATGAAAAGTAACTAATGACACTTTTTTTGCTTTTTTGTTTGAATACTAATTTTTTATTTATATTATAATTAAATGTAGAAGATATAATTCTAGAAAAAACTGTTGCTAAATAAATATGAATATCTGTAACTCCAAAAATATTTCGTATAAATGAGAAAAAAATTTGAAATAATGAAATGTCTATAAAAAAAGTAAATAATGATGAGCATGAATATTTGACAAAATCAAACAATATTACTTTATATATTTTGAATGAATCTCTTATAGTATCAAAATGCGATGAAGAATTGTCATCTATGTATATAGTGTTTATAGGGACTTCCAATAAGGGTATGTTTTCTTTTTTTGATGAGATAAGCATATTTGTTTCAAATTCATATCCTTCTCCTACGAGTGATAAATATTTTTTTGCATTCTCTATGCCAAAAACTCTTAATCCTGTTTGGGTATCTTGCAAATTTATATTATGAAGAATTTGCATTATTTTGATTGTGATTAAATTGCCAAGTTTTGATCTTAATGGCACATCTTTTTTAAATTCTCTTTGACCTAACACAAGTGATTCTTGATTTTTTAAAAATACATTTGAGCAATTGATTATATCATTTATGTCATGCTGACCATCGGCATCGACTGAAGCAAAACCTTTAATTTCATTGTTTTCTATTTCCTCTTTAAAAATATTGAATGAATAATTTATTGCATCCTTTTGAGCTCTGCCTTTTCCCATATTTTTTATATGTTTAAATACAAATACTTTTTGATTGAATTTTTTATCGTTAAATGTATCAAAAACTTTTTCATATTCTAACCCACTTCCATCATCAACAATAAGTATTTTATCGTAGAAATTCATCAATTTATCTACAAAACTAATAAGACCCTCACTTGGTTTATATGCTGGAATAATTACAATAATTTCTTTAATCACTTTTTATTCTCCTCTTTACTAATTATTAGGGGCGGTTCTATTTGTACATTTTCTTTAGCATCTTTTATTGCTTGCATTAAAAACAAATCTGGCTTTGAGTGAATATTATATTGTATAAATTGTATTTTTTTTGGTTCTAAATTATATTTTTTTAGTGTGATAATAATTTCTGCTAACCTTGATGCTTTTTGTATAAAAAAAACAGCCCCTCTATTTTTTAATAATTTTGATGAAACTAAAGATATATCATCAAAAGTACAAAATATTTCATTTCTTGAAATATTATCGTTTTCATTATTACTTTTTATTCCTGAATTTATTTTTATGTATGGTGGGTTTACTGTAACTATGTCGTATTTTGTATAATCGTTTGAGTAATTATTTTTGTTTAAATATATATTTTTTAGATCATCATTTATTAATTGTATATCTATGTGTGCATTTTGTTTTTTATTTAATTCTAAAGACTTTTTTGATAGTAAAATTGCTTCTTTGTTTATGTCTAGGGCTTTTATTTTTGGTTTATATATTTTGTTATTAATTTCATATTGTAAATGTGCGTGTAGTAAAAGTGGGATTATAGCTCCCCCTGAGCAAAGATCAAAAATATATGTATTTGTATTTTTTTTAGCTTTATTTATAAATTTATTTTTATAATTATTTATAATATAATTTGATAAAAGAATAGCATCTGTTCCAATTTTGAATATTTTATCATTTTGATATATTTTGTAATTGTTGATTTGCAAATCTTCGATATTTTCTGTATTTATTTTATTCATATTAATCTTCTAAAGTGTCATTTACTTCTTTTTTGTCTAGCTCTTCTAGTTCTTTTACTTCTTCTGTAATATCATTATTATCTAGTTTTTTTCTTTTTTTGAATTTTAAATCGCTAGCTAGATACTCTCTAATTTCTTTTTCTTCTTTTCCTATATCTACTATTACTTTTACTTTTTGAAGAAGTGTGCTTACAGAGTGAACTACTCCTTTGAAGCCCTCTTTAGTAGTAACATCATCTCCTATCATTGGCAAGTTTTGATTTAAGTATTCATAAGCTTCCTCTTCGTTTTTTAAACAACACATAAGTCTACCACAAGTGCCAGATATTTTACCTGGATTTAAGCTCATTCCTTGCTCTTTTACCATTTTAATAGATACAGCACTAAACTCACTAAGGTGGGTTGCACAGCAAAACTCTCTTCCACAACAACCAAAACCACCTAATATTTTTGCTTCATCTCTAACTCCCACTTGCCTTAATTCGATTCTTGTTCTAAAAATTGATGCTAGGTCTTTTACTAACTCTCTAAAATCTATTCTATTTTCTGCTGCAAAATAAAATATTAATTTCCCTCTATCAAAAGTGTACTCTGTTTCTAATAATTTCATTGGTAAATTGTGAAGTTTAATTTTTTCTTTACAAATGTTGTATGCTTCTTCTTCTTTTTCTATATTTAATTTTCTTTTATCTTCATCTTCTTTACTTGCTCTTCTAATAATTGGCTTTATGCTTGATTTAAAAGCTTTTTCATCAATATCCTTTTCTATCAATACAACAGTTCCATATTCTATGCCTCTTATAGTTTCTACTATTACATGGTCATTTATATTATAATTTTCATTTTCTGGATTAAAATAATATATTTTTCCTACTGGTCTAAATCTTATTCCTATTACTTTCATTTTATACCTCTTTTTCTCTTAATGTAAATAATAATTTGGTTATTATCATTTCATTATCTACATTTATCAATTGTTCTTTTGTAGCACTTGTTAGTTCATCTAAAAATTTACCTAGTGTTATATCATTGTATCTTGTACACATATTTTGTATTTTAATTTCTTCATTCCTAAAATCGATATACTCTGTATTTAGTAAATTCTTATATTTTAATGTATCATTAATTAGTATTCTCATAATAGTGAGTGCATCTTTTATATTGTTATCATCTTTATTTTCATCATTACTCTTTTTTTTCTTAAAAAGTGATGCATAATCTATTATTTCTTTTATAGTATTAAATGAACCATTACTTACTATTTTGATTGTGTCATTATAAAAATATAAATTTTGTAATCTTTCTATTTCTTTTTCTTTTTCAAAAAAATGATAAAATATTGCTCTACTTTTTATTGTATCTAATAAGTTATTTACATTTTTTGTGATTAAAAAAATAATAACATAATTTGGTGGTTCTTCCAGTGTTTTTAATAAAGCATTTTGGGATGATTCATTTAAAAGTGATGCATCCATAATAATATATGCTTTATGGCTAGCGATACTTGGGCGTAAAATTGTATCATTTATAATTTGATTTCTTACTTCATTTACTTTTATGGTGTTTTTTTCACTCTCCAAATATATAATGTCTGGGTGATTGTAAGTATCTACTAAATTTGGTAAAAAAGATATTTCTTTTAAAAAATTTTTACATATTTCTTTTGCATAATTTAAATTATCTGATTCTATAATATAAGCATTATATATTTTTTGTGTGTCAATTTTAATATTGTTTATCAAAATGTCTCCATTATATCGTTATATATTTCATTTATACAATTTTGTAAATTTGCATTATCATAAATTTTTGTAATATTTGCTTCTTTTATTTTTTGTGTAGAAAAGTCGATTTCATCTGCTTTAAATCTTCTTTCTATTTCTTTTTTTGTATTTTCATCTAAAATATTTACTCTGTCTTTTGCTCTTTGTAAGCGAATATCATTTGGTACATTAATGTATATTGGAAATACATTTTCTTCTCCAAAATATTTTTTTATGCTATTATATGATTCTAGAGTTGAAAGTAAAAGATAATTATTTTTACTATTAATACTTCCATCATCTATCATTGCATAAATCCAAGGACCATATATAGTGTTGTATGTTCTTTGTTCTATAATTTTGTTTTTGTTTTGTTTTAGAAAGTCTTCATTCACAAAAAAGTATTCGATTCCCTCTTTTTCATTTTCTCTTTTTGGTCTTGTAGTATACAATGTAATTTTGTTTATATTTGGGATTTTATTTATTATTTTTTTGTATATGGTATCTTTTCCTGATGCTGATTTTCCAATAATACAATATATCATCTTCTTGGTGGCCCCTCTATTATTTGTGGCTCAAAAGCTTTTTGAATTGGTGTGTCAACAGTAGGTAACACTGGGCTTATCTCTTGCACATTTTTTTCATCTATTCCTGGTACATAAAGATTTGTTGTTTCCAAAGTTTCTTTCATATCTTCTAGTTTTTGATAAGGTAAAACTTCTTCTTTTTCACCATTTACACCTCTATGGATTGCACCATTTTCATAATACCATACACGACCATTAATAGCAATATAACCCTCTACATTAGTGCCAAATGTTTCTTTTAATGTAGCATTCATTCGCATTTTGTTTACTTTGCCACAAAAGCTTTTGTCTTCTCCCATACATAAAAAATATATATAATTACTCTCGATTTGAACTAAGTATTCACTTGAGTATTGTTTATTATCTTCTCCTCCAAGGTAGTACTCTGTAGTAGTATCATTTAATTCATTTGTTGAACTTATTCTTTTGTATTTTATAGGATAGTATGTATCAACCATTTCTTCTTTTGATAAATAAACTTTATACTCATCGGAATAAGCCTCACTAAAATATTCAACACTACTTTCTTTATAAGTATTGTCCTTAATTATTTTTGTTAGCTTTCCTTTATCAAAAATTAAAACTTGACCTTGGTCTTTTATTTCGCCATTAATTGCATAACCCTCTTGGTTGAATTTATAAAGTGAATTGTCTATTTCTACCCAATCATCGATTAAATAGGTATCATCCTCTTTTTTATATTTTATGCCATTTGAATCTTCTATTAATATTGGTTCTTTTTTTGATGTTATAGCAATTGATGTTGCTGTAGTTTCTCCAAAATTTACATCTGCCCGTAGTTTTATTTTTGTTACTTGTGATATTATGCTTTTTATAACAAAAACAGATATTATTATTATACAAATTGATATAAGAATAATAAAAATATTTGCTAAAAGTGATCTTTTTTTTCTTCTGCTATGCTTTCTCATTTTTTTATATTATATCAAAAAAAGTAACTAGTTTCAAGAAATAAGAGCTATTATTTCCTTGGGTATTTTATACTTATTGATATTTTCATTTAAGTACTCTTTTGGTATATATTCTAGTGGGAGTATTGAATATATATTTTTTGTAATTTCTTCAATTAATTGTTGTTTTATTGTTTCTATTTTATCAAATAATGGTGGATTTTCATCAAATAAAAAGCCTATAGTGTTTTTTATTTCATCTGGTATATATGCAGTTTTATATAAATTAATACCTATTCCTATTATTAATGAATTAGGATAATCAATAGTTTCTGTAAGTATGCCACATATTTTTTTATTTTGTAAATATAAATCGTTTATATATTTAATTTGGAGTTTGATATTAAATAAATTATATACACTTCTATAAATTGCAACAGAAACTTTTGGAGTGATTGTATTTATATTAATATTTTTTATTGAAATTGTGTTATTATTTAAAATACTAATACTAAAATATAAACCTGTATTTTTAGGGGAATAAAATGATTTGTTATTACTCCCTCTTCCCATACTTTGCTCTTTAGATATTACAATAAAGTCCTCTGAAATCTCAGAGGACTTTATCAATTGTTTAGAGTAATCATTTGTTGATGTGATTTGTTCTAATTTTATTATTTTCATTTATAATGTAGCTACCCAAAGTCCATGCAAGTTGCAATAAGCATATACTTTGATAACATTAGCATTTGGTGGTATAGGAAATGTTGTTTCTGGTTTTTGATTAGGTACCCATTTGTTGATTTTGATACCTTTATCTGTTTCTAGTGCTACCCATTGGATGTAGTGCTCTTCTGTCATTGGGTGATCAACTTCTCCAACTTTAACATTTACTTCGTTTCCTTTTTTCTCTATTTTAGGTACATGCTTCTCTTGTGCTGCATCAATCTCTCCTGCTTTTAATAAGTGCATTGGTTTACCACAACAAACAAGTTCGCCTTTGCCATCTACTATTTTTGCTACAATATTGCCACATATTTCACATTTGTAAAATTCTATTTGCATATTTTCCTCCTTTTATTTAAAAATTTCATCATAATTATATCAATTAAAATAGTAATATTCAAGTGAATTTTATTTGTACTTTAATCAAAAAATCATAATAATATAACAATAAAAAATTCACTTAAGAAAAGTGAATTTTTTTATTGCTTATTAATTATTGTTGTGTTATTGCTCCTGTAGGGCATTCACTCTCGCATGAACAGCAATCTACACATTCTTCTTCATTAATTACATATTGTGTTTCACCCTCTGTAATACAAGAAGTAGGACATACTGCTGCACAAGCTCCACATTTTACGCATTCATCACTTATTACATGAGCCATGATATAAAAATCCTCCTATTAAAAATTGATTATTTATATTACTACAAAAATAACTTTTTTTCAAGACAATATATTTTATTTTATTTCTATGTGCATATTTTTCATAACTTCTAGTGCCATATCATGCAATTTATCATCAAATGATGCACACAAATCTTTTTTTACTATAATATGTGAATTGGTGCAAGCAGTTTTTGATATTATTGCATTTGAAATAACGCACATATTGGTAACTACTCCTACTAGGGTTATTTCTTCTATGTTATGCTCATAGTATGCCTTATTCATTTGCTCTGTATCATCACTATTTGATTTTGATTCATTACTAATTTGTAATTTATCCATTTGTTGCAATTTTTGCATTAAAATATTTGACCCAAAAGTATTTTTACAAATGAATTCTACTTTTTTATTTTGCGGGTTATTATTTAAATACTCCTTTAATAATATACCTGTTTTTCCATACACTTCCCAAGACTTTGTATCTTTTTTGCAATGAAGTATAGGTAAATTTTTACCCTCTTCTGTTTTTAAATAATCATCAAAATGAGTGTCCATTGTTAAAAAAACATAAGTGTCCTCTGTTTTTCCATCAACAGTGCCATTTAAATAGTCATTTAATAAATTTGATATTTTACTATCTAATGTTTTTGCTTTTTCAAAGCCAAGAGAGCCTGTAACAAAGTCATTTTGATAATCTACTATTATTAATATTTTTTTCATATGTTATAAGTATATGAAGTATATGATGAAATGTCAATCATTGTTTTTTTGTTATTCATTTATTTAATTTTTTATTGTTAGAAAAATTTTTTTATGATATACTTTCATTAATGAAAAATAATTTTATAAATACAATAAAAATTAAAGTAGCATATATTTTAATTTGTGCTATATTTTTTAATATTATTTTATCATCTTGCTCTATTAATGAAAAAAATTTTTCAAGCATTAGTGATACAAGTTTTATTTCTAGTGAAAGTAATATTTTTAGTAAAAGCGATAATTCTGATGAAACTAATATAGAAATTGAGTCAAATATTAAGTATAAAGAAGAAACAAAAATTATTGCAGATTATTCTACTTTCTCTTGCCCTTATATAGTGGATAATGAATTTATTGAATTTGATATTAAGCATAAATTTAATGTGAGTGAAGAAAATTTATATTTACAAAAATGTAAAATTGCTACTTTTAGCATTTTTTTAGATAAATTAAATTATTTCAACAATTTAAAATATATTGATTTAACTGATTGCAATTTGAGCAATGAAGAAATATTTTCAATAAAAGAGGTCTTCCCTAATATTAATGTAGTGTGGGAAGTAAGTCTTGGTCAATGGAAAGTAAGAACTGATGCTATTGGTTTTACTACTAATCTAGTGCTTGGAGAGTATGTAAAACTCCTTACGAGCGATGACTTGTATAATTTAAAATATTGTTCATCTCTCATTGGTTTAGACCTGGGGCATCATTTGATTGGTGATATTAGCCCTATTTGTGATAATTTGCCAAATTTAAAAGTACTCATACTTGCTGGAAATCAAATTAAAGATATTTCTCCAATAAAAAAATTAAAACATTTAAAATATTTAGAACTTTTTAAAAATGATATTGTAGATTTACAACCATTAAAAGAATTAAATGAATTAGTAGATTTGAATATTTGTTATAATCTTAATTTAGAGAATATTGAGCCAATTTTAAATTTACCTAATATTGAAAGACTTTGGATTGGGCATTGTAAATTTAGTGATGAAGCTATCAAAAGTGCTTATGATTCTTACCCAAATGCTACTATCGCACTTGATGGTGAGGGCTCAACTTACTATGGGTGGAGAGAACACCCAAGATATTTTGCTATGAGAGAGCTTTTGATTTTTAATAAGGATAGTGATTTGTTTAAATAAAAAATACCAACTCCTATGAGTTGGTATTTTTATTTTTAATATTATCTCCCCGTAACAAGTCTGCCGTTTTCATCTACTATTATGCCATCTGGTGTCATTGCATTTTTATATAGTGTACCATATCCGTGCTCTGCTGTTTGCTCTTGTGCAAAATAGTATTGTATGCCATCGATTGTTACCCAGCCTAAGTTCATTGCTCCTGGTTTTTCTGCTAATATTTCATTTAAGTAGTAAGTATTGCCTTGAGTGTCGGTGTACCAGCCTGTACGAACATTGCCTTGATTTTCAAATATGTACCAATCCTTTTGACCTAGTACATCATTTATCATATACCAGCCATCTGCAGCAAATGTTAGCTCTTCTGGTTTAGCTCCATTCAATTCTTTAATATTATATTTCCATGTTCCTTTATCTTTATGGAACTCCCATGTACCTACCATAGCACCTAGTGAGCTTTGTGCTTGTGCTGTATTGCCCTCAACAATATTAGCTTTTCTTGCTTCCTCTTGAAGTAGTGCTGATTGAAGTGCTGCTGCTTCGAGTGCTTGTTGCTGTTGCAACAATAAGTTTTGTTCTGCTAGTGCTGCTTGCTCTTGTTGAAGTTTTAAATTGAGTGCTTGTTGCTCTAGTACTGCTTGTTGTTGATTCATTGCTTGATTTTGTTGCTCAAATGTTAATCCTTGCATTTCGCTTAAGTAAGCTTGTGCTTGCTCTGCTGTAATTACTCCTGCTGCAAGTTGTGCTTGTAACATTAAGCCTTGTGCTTCAAGTAGTTTAGATTTTAATGTGTTTATTTCTGTTTGCTGTTGCATGAGTTGTGCTTGTGCAAGTTGAACTTGCTGCTGAAGAGCTAGTGATACTTGTTGCTGTTGTGCAAGTAGCAATGCTTTATTTTGTGCTTCTGTAAGTGCTTGTTGTGTTTGAAGTACTTGACCATTTGCATCTTGTAATTGTGCTGGTGCTTGTGATAACAATGAGCCATCCTCTGAGAATACATAAGTTATGCCATTTATTATTTGTGTGCCTGTGAACATTTGTCCTCTGTTACCATCTGCTATCTCTTGGAAGTAATATATTTTTGCATTCTCTTGATACCAGCCTGTTCTCATAATACCAAGTGAGTCAAATGAGTATGTACGAACTTGTCCATTGTACTCTATGTTCTTCCAACCTATATTTGGTACAACTGTTCCCTCTTGATCTTGACTTAGATATGCCCACTTATCATTTGTAGGATCATAAGCCCAATTACCACCTGTTGTAACACCCTCTTTAGCAAGTTGTCTTAATTTATCGGCTTCAAGTGCTTCTGGTTGTGAACCACTAATTAATACACCATTTTCATCAAATATGTATGTGAGTCCATCTATTACCATTGTTCCAGTTACTCTGTGACCTTTGTTTTGTCCATCTTCTGTTTCAAGATAGCTTATGTTGCCTGCTGTATCTTTAACCCAGCCTGTTTGCATAATTCCATTTTCATCAAAGTAATACCAAGATGTTTCTCCTGCATACTCTATTTGATTCCAGCCTGTGAGTGGAGTTTGGTCTATTGTTATATAAGCCCAAAGACCAGTATTAGCATCAAATATCCAATTACCATTGCTTGCTGGATTAGCTAGAGCAGTTTCGTTCTTTGCGACAGAACCTCCACCGCCGCCACCGCCGCCGCCGAATGGCATCCAGACTGCGTACAATGTCATATCTCTTGTAACATGTGTAAGGATAGTATCTCTTCCTCTTGATTTGCCCTCTACATACTTTCTATCATCTGGTGATTCATTGTAGAAATTAATGTAATGGTTGTCATATCTAAATCCTTCCTTACCAAGTTGATATGTATCTTCATAATTCATTTTTATTATGAATGGTCCTTGACCATTTCTCTTAGAGTGAATTGTAACTGTATACTTAAATGAATCCCAATGTGCTACAAAGTTTATAGTAGCAATATCTTGTGGTAATTCACTAGGTGTAATAACAAATACTTTTGGTTGTGATTTTGTTGATATTAAATCACCTTGCCAATAGTAGAATATGAATCCTTTTCTTATAGCTTCGGATACTGTTGTAGGAAGAAGTTTGTCATATACTCTTGGGAAGTCTTCTTTTTGTTGTGTCAAATCTAGCTCTGATCCCTCTGGAGCATTTGTATATGATAGTGGATACTCTTTTGGTTTATATATCGCATATAATGTTTTTTCTTCATCTTCTACATAAGATTTAGTTGTAGAGAATATTTGTGTTTGACTTGCTTTCTTGTATCCTCTTATACCATATTCTACTGGTAAAATTAGTTCTGTTGACCAAGAGTAAAATTCTACTTCGTCTTTATTATGAGCACTTCCTTGGTATGGTACACTTTCTGGTATGTTTGTTGGGGTTGCATCAAATATTACCTCTTTATACGCATTTGCTGTAACTCCTCCATCATTGTAATTTAAAGTAAAGATATATTTTTTTGCTTCCCATTGTGCATATAAATTCTTTCCGTCTGTCATAGATCTATATATATGATTTTCATCTATGACTTGACCGTTTGTAGCAAATGACCAACCCAAGAATTTATAACCAGTTCTTGATGCTGTTGATAGTGAACCTACTTTTTGCCCTGAAGATAGCATTACACTCTTAGATGCTAGTTTAGCTTTTGTAGAACCTTTTCCATCATTAGCATTATATGTTACTTCTACAATTGGTGTTTCCCAAATAGCTTTCAATGTTACTTTATCCGGAACACCTGTTGGGTTATCGGCTGCACCTCCTATTGAGACTATTACTTGCTGATCTTTATATGTTGCTGAGGCACTTGATGCTGTAGACTTATCATAATCTACATGCTCCCAGTACTGGAATTCGTATCCGTCTACTATATATGAAACTGTTGGTAGTGTATAATATTCGCCAAACTTTAATTCTTTCTTTGGTATATCAACTCCTATTGCAGAAGTTGTTCCTTTTTCGAATATTATTACATATGAATTTGTAGTCCAGTTTGCATATATTGTAGAATCTGTAGATGTCCAATATATAGTATCTGATACAATTTCTGGTGCTGAAAGAGACGCTGGTTCTAGTCTATATCCTTTAAATGTATGTCCCTCAAATATAGGCTTTCGCAATGTACCTATTGATCTTCCCTCTTGAACTTTTCTTTCTTCTGTTGGTTTATCATCATATACAGGTACCCATACTTTTATCTTGTACTTCTTACCATTATGTTCATATTCAAATTCTCTTTCTTCCATTTTTTCAACAGAGAATGTTCCACCTTGGCCATCAATAGTAAGTGTATATTCTTTGTCTTTTAATCTCCACAAACCGTACAATGTGATATCTTCTGCCTTATTAAATATGTCTGTTTCTTTTACTATTAATTTTTCAAGTGTTTCTGAATATGTTGCATAATCTTGTGTAATCCAACCTCTAAATTCTTTTTCTGCTATTTCTGGCGGTGTAGGGAAGTGATTATCCATAGACCATGTTTTACTAGACCATCCATAAGGTTTGCCATATGTTACCGCTCTTGTTGCTGTTTTGCTTGGTGTTGTCTTGTAATCAAATGTTACTATAAAATCGCCATCATCCCAAATTGCATAGAATTTTGTTGGAGTTTTTCCTGGCTCGAATATCATTTTTGCAAAATCATCTGGTGATATAACATTTTCTGTAGCGTTTGCAACTGTTGCATAACCTTTTATTTTGCCACCAGTTTTTACAGGTGTTGCTCTAACTCCTGTATCCTCTGATACAAGGTATCCTAGCTTTTCACCTGGTACTGCTTCGATTATCATTTCCTTTACATTTTTAACTTGTACAATTCTACCTATTACTTTCCCTTGTTGATTGTATCTCTTATACTCCCATTCTACCTCGAATGTACCATCATTTCCTAATACACTTATAGTTGTCTTTTCTGGTCCCCAAATAGCATATAATTTAGAATCTGTAGCATAAGGGTAGATAGTTGAATTATTTATTTTGTACTTATCTATTTCTGAATATGAAGCTTGAGAGTAAGTTGCCCAGTAAAAGAAGCTATAACCAGGGTTTACAAGTTTGTTTGGATCTGGTGTATTTTTATCTGGTAAATCTTTTCCATATCCATAAATATCATCAAAGTATACATCTCTTACATTGTCTGTAATTGGATGTCCACCATTTACATCAAGAGTAAGTTTGTAATTATTATTTACCCATATAGCATACAATGTTTCGCCATTTGGATTTCTTATTGCTCTTCCAAGCTCGACTGGTTTTACTTCTCCTTTTGATGCTATTGAGAGAGAAGCTAGGTTAGAAGTTGCAAAGCCTATAAATTTGTAATTTGTTCTTGTTCCTTGAGGCATCTCAGATATTGTTGCATCAAAGTAGAATTGTTTTTCTTCGAAATCAAGATTTGCTGGCGTCTTTCCATTTTGCTCATTCTTGTCAAACTTGATTGTAACAAGTTTTGCTTGCCACTTAGCGTATAAGTAGAAGTCTGACTTAGTTGAGAGTGACCCTACTTCTTCTTCATCTTGGTATACTCGATTGCCATCGGAAGAAGTTGCCCAACCAATAAATTCATATCCTGCTACTGTGTATGCGTTCTTAACTAATTTGAATCTTTGTGCAAATGAAGCTGTTGATGTTGGCATTGAGCCAGATGCATTATTCACTTCTCCAGCGTGAGGAGATGATGGTGTATTTGCTACATAATGAACTGTATACTCTTTTCCTGTCCATACTGCTTCAAGTATTGCTACAGCTCCAGATGCAGATCTAATATTCTTAATTAATTCACCATCTGAATATGTTGCTTTCATACCTATCATATCTGAACGAGTTGCACCAGTCCAAGCTGTATCCTTCCAATACAAGAACTTAAGTCCCTCTGCTTGGAAATTTAGTTTAGAAAGTGTAGCAGCTTTGTCGTATGTAAATTCTTGATCTTCCATACTTCCGCCTACTGAAGAACCTAGATTAAATCGTACTTTGTATTTGTTCACTGACCAAGATGCATATACTGTAGAATCATTAAATTCATCATAAACTGTTTTAGAATTTACATTCTTGTCCTCTGTAGCATCTGCTCCTGTTGCTTTGTTGTAAGTTTTAAATGTATATCCTATTTTTGTTGGTATTTTCATTTCGCCTATTTCTTCGCCATAAGAAACATTCATAGATACATCATTTACATTTATTGGATATGGTTCAGAATATGTTACGACTTTACCACCTATTACTTTTTCTACTTCTTTCCAGCCAACAACTTCATATGTTCCACCATTACCATTTAATGTTAATTCGAACTGTGGTACATCCCACAAAGCATACAATGTAATATTATTTTGTGATGAAATATTATCATTTACATTTATAACTTCTTTTGTGAGAGCGTTATTATAAGTAGCATAATCTTTTAATAACCAACCATAGAATGCTGATCCTGTTTTTGTAGGTGATGCTATGTCTATATATTGATCTAAGGCAAAATCGTAAGTGTATTTGTCGGCATATGCTGCTTTTCTGTCTTGATAATCTGTGATTGACCCTGTGCCACCTTTTAAGTCGAATTTGAGTGTAACTGCATCATTTTCCCATATTGCATATAAAGTTGAATCATCTCTTGTTAAGTATATAGAATCTGATGCTACTTTTTCTATGTATTTTCTCTTAGCTGGTGAAGTAGTTGCATAAGATAGTGTTGCCCAACCTAGGTGCTTAAAGCCCTCTCTACTTGCTTCACTCATTGTGCCATATGGTTTGTTAAATGTTACTGATTTTGTAGATATTGTTATGCTTGCTGTTCCGAAGTTCTTTGCTTGTGCATCATTTGCATTAAATGTTAATTCGTATGTTAAGTAATCCCATATTGCTTGTAATCTAACTGTGCCATAAGGTGTTGCTGTTAAGTTCTTTACTACGGCTTGATTAGAGAATGTAGCTAATGAGTATGTTGATTTAGAATTATAATCTAGGTTCTTCCAGTATAAGAACTCTGCTCCATCTCTTGTGAAATTAATATCACTTAATGTTGCTTCTTCATCATATGTCATAGAGTCTGTAGCCATTGTTCCTATAGCTTTGTCATCACCCTTTAAGTATTCGATGTAATATGTATTTGCTGACCAAGATGCTATTACTGTTGCATCTTCTACTTTGTCATATACATATTCTTCTGTTATCTTAGTTGTCCAGTTTACATCATCATCAAAGTAGTATCCCTCAAATGTGTATCCTGTTCTTACTGCTTCTGGTATTGTAGCAACTTTGTCACCATAACTTAACTCTTTACTTTGAGTTTGTGTTGATACTTGTATTGGGTGTTTATATTCTACTACATTACCATTTATTATTTCTTTTCTTATCTCCCAACCTACTACTAAGTATGCACCTTTGTTTGCGTTGAATGTTAATCTTGTTGGTAGTGTTGACCACATTGCATAAAGTGTTGTGTTTGTTGCTACTTTATAAATTGTTTCATTATTTACTATGTACTCATCCATTATTTCTGAGTATGTTGATGCAAATTTTGTTGACCAACCCTTGAAGCCATATCCTGTTCTTGATGGTGTTGGTAGTGTAAATGAATATGTGTCTGTATCCATATCATATGAGTACTTCTCTGCATATGTTATATTTCTTGATGATACTGATCCATTTACATTTGAAGAGCTTGCTCCATTTAGATCAAACATCAATCTATATTGCTCGTTCTCCCATACAGCATACACTGTTGTATTCTCTCTTACAGAGTATATAGAATCTGATGCTACTTGTTCTATGTATTTTCTCTTAGCTGGTGATACTGTTGCGTAAGATAGTGTTGCCCAACCTAGGTGCTTAAAGCCCTCTCTACTTGCTTCACTCA
>JAUNSV010000011.1:33290-46086 GCA_030539055.1 Eubacteriales bacterium
ATGTTGCTTCTTCATCATATGTCATAGAGTCTGTAGCCATTGTTCCTATAGCTTTTTCATCGCCCTTTAAGTATTCGATGTAATATGTATTTGCTGACCAAGATGCTGTAACTACAGAATTACTTGCTACATCATATATTGTGTTTTTATTTATTATGTTTCCAGATGCAAGAGCTTTTGTTAGATCTTCAAATCCTAACAAAGTATAACCAAGTCTACTTGTTTCATAAATTGTAGCAATTGGTGTATCAAATTTTACTTTAAGCCCAGTTACTGTTTTGTATTGTATAGGTTTTTCTACCCAAACTTTTTGAAGCTTGCCATGTATTTCAATCTCTTCTTGTACTAACTCCCATCTTGTTATATCGCCAGCATCTGTTGTATATGTAAGCTCATAAATGTTTGGCTCCCACAAAGCGTATAATGTAATATCTGATGGTGTAGCATAATAGTTATCTTCGCTAATAACTTTATTTAACAATTTATTAAATTCTTTTTCATCAAATAATAAGTTCAAGTCATAATCTTCTTTTAACCAACCACGATAAGTATAACCATTTTTCGTTGGTTCTAAGAATTTCTTTGTGTTAGTATCGTTAGTAATATCATAATTAAATTGTTTATCAAATATTACTGATCCAGTTGAAATAGAATTGCTTGCTACTCCTCCTTTAGTATCATAATTAATTACATATTCGTTGTTACCCCAAATAGCGTAAATTGTTGTATCATTAGCATCTCTATATATGTCTTCTTCACTTATTAAATCAATATTTAATTTTTGTGCTGGTGACTTAGTTGCATTTGATATAGTAGAGAATCCAAGTAATGTATAACCACTTCTTGTACCAATTGTGAAGCTTCCATACTGTTTATCAAATGATACAGATTTTGTAGCATCTAGAAGAGTACCAGTTGTTGTGCCATTTGTTTTTGAATCATTTACATCATAATTTACTGTATATATATTGTTACTCCAAATTGCATAAAGTGATATAGATTTTGTAGACAATTTATATACTTCTTCTTCATCTTTAAATACTACATTACCAGTAGGAGTTTTTGCCCAACCATCAAATGTGTAACCTACTATTTCAAAATTATTTTTTGGAAGTGAACCAGTTGAATAATACATATATTTTGCATCACTCATAGTTCCCTTGTATTGGTTGTTTGCACCAGCTTTCAAACTTGATGGTGTGTTTGGAACAAAGTGAACTGTGTACTCTTTGTCGCCCCAAACTGCTTCGAGTACTATTCTTCCATTAGCTAGGCCTCTTAATTTAGAAAGTCCTACTTCTCCATCTGAGTATGTTGCTTTTGCATTTTCACCTAGCTTACCATCCTTTTTATCTTGCTCATATGTAGTATCTTTCCAATAGTGGAAGTCGAAGCCTGCATTTTCAAAATTATTTGTAGGTAAGTCAAATATATCATTGTAGTACACACTATTTATTTCGCTCATTGTGCCAGTAGCATTTGAATCACCTTTCTCAAATGTAATAGAGTAGGTGTTCTCTTTCCAATAAGCATTGAGTAAGTAATCTTGATCCCATTCATAATGATAATCTTTAGTAATAGATGGTGTTGTATTTCTTCCACCAACTTTATCTCTATAATTATCAAATGTGTAACCTATTAATTTTGGAGATGAGAGTGTAGCTAATTTGTAATCATAATATACAGTTTTTGATACAGTAGCACTCTTCACTTCTTCCATTTCTGTATATTGTACTGTATACTTTTTACCGCCTATCTCTACTTCGGTAGATTTTTTAACAGCTACTATTTCGGTAAATTCACCAACTACTGTGCCCGCTCTATCTGTTTCTCCCTCGGCACTTAATGTAAGTACCCAAGCGTTTGGCTCCCAAGTAGCATATAAAGTTAAATCAGATAGTGATGCATAAATTTCATTTACACTTACTCTACTCTCGGTATTTGGCTTGTATTCGTCTTTAATATCTTCATAATCATTTCTTACCCAGCCTTTGAATGTGTAACCAAGTTTTGTAGGGTTAGCAAATGTTGCTGTATAATCATCTTTATCAAAATCGTATGCAAATTTTTCATCAAAAGTAATTTGTCTTGAAAGTGGTTCAGAAAGAGTACCTTTCTTTAAATTGTAATTTAATGTGTATTGTTCGTTCTCCCATATAGCATAGTAAGTAGAATCTTTATCTTCTCTATACACAAATGATTTTGATGCTGGATTAAGTGTCTTCTTTTTAGCAGCAGATAGCGAAGCACCAGACACACTTGCGAAGCCCAATAACTTGTATCCAGACATGGTAGCAAGTGGAAGTCTACTTGTGTATTCATCATATGTTACACTCATAGAAGAAAATTCGAGTGTAGCTTCTTTAGAAGTAAAAGTATCATTTTTATCAAATGCTAATGAGTATGTATTTCTCATCCACAAAGCGTAGAATGTAATTGAATTTGAAGATATAACTTTGCTTATTGTTGCTTCATCTACATATTCTACATTTGTTGATGTTTTGTCTTTAGCCCAACCAGTGAATGTGTATCCTTTTATTGTATAATTATTTTTTGTAAGATTTGTTGTTGTAGAATAAGGTATTGTAAGTACAGACATTGTTCCCTTAGCTACATTTTGTTTACTAACATCTTTAGACTCTGGTGCGTTTGCATCAAATATAATAGAGTAGGTATTCTCTCTCCAATTTGGTACTAAGTAAATATCCTCTTCAAAGCTTATATCTCCTGCTTTTTGACCTGGAGTATATGATGGTCTTCTATATGTTGAATAGCTCTTTGAAGCTTTGATATCATAATTTGTATCTACAAATTGAGTATAATTATATCCCTCTCTATAGAATATGCCATAAGGTATTTGTATTACATTATCTTGATATCCTGCAAATGTATGATCGACTAAAGTGTATTTTGTAAATACTTTAGTATTCATTAAATCTTTATACAAATATTTTACACCTGGTTTATATGTTATGCTTTGTGTGTTACCACTTATGTCAACATATGTTTCTACTTCTGTAGCAGGGAAAATAATTTGCAATTCATTTAATGCAAGGCTTTCCTCTAAATTGTGATTTATTTTTATTTGATATTCATTTGGTTTTATTTCTGGTATTACTGTAGCATTCTCTGTTATAGAGAATGTTGTTTCTTTTGTAATATATGCGCCAGATGCTAATTTTGCATTTGCAGATGGATCATCTAACCAGCCTGTAAAATGATGTCCTTTGTAAAAAGGCAATACATCTTTAAATCCATTAGTAACATTAAAATATGTTGCTAATTTTGTATTATAAATTGCAGGTACTGTTATAGTATCAAATGCTTGATCTACCCACTCTGTTATAACTATAGAATAAGTTGTTCCCTTATAACTTACAGAAAGAGTAGTCTTCTTAGGATAATTTGGTCTCCAAGCTACAAATTGACCTTTATTTTGTGCTGTATTATAGTAGGCTGCATTGTATGTTATTGTATATTTATTTGCTCTCCAAAGAGCGTATAAAGTAATATCGTTTGAAGATGCAAAACTGTCTGATGCTTTTACGATCTTCTTTGCAAGCTCATCAATATAAGACATTGATGTTATTAAATTAATGTTGTAATCCTCTCTTAACCAGCCCTCTAATGAATAACCATTTTTCTTAGGTGATAAGAATGTATTTTTGTAATCATCATTAATTAAATCGTAATTAAATGGTGCATCAAATACTACTGATCTTGATGATAAATATTTATATGTATTTTGTTTTGTTTCTTCTGGGTCATTGTTATTTACATAATGACTAAGTGTACCTGTTTTAATATTATAATTTATTTTGTAAATATTATTTAACCAGATTGCATATAATTTTGAATTTGTTGGTATCCTATACAATTGATTTGTATTAATAATTGTGCTTAAAGTATCAATTGATGTAGTATCAACTTCTTTTAATTTTAATTTTTGTGCATATGTGTATGTTGCATAAGAGTGAGTTGCAAATCCAAGTAAATTATAACCCTCTCTATTACCAGTTGGAAGTTCTCCGTATGGAGTATCATATACTACTTTTTTATTGTTAAATGTAAGACTTCCTGTTGTTGTACCTACAAAATCATTCGTATCAAAATTAATATTGAATACTGCTTTTGACCAAGAAGCGTATAAGTCAAAATATCCACCAGCTTGCAACTTGCTAACTTCTTGTTCATCGTGGAAAGCAATAACAGTTGTTGCTTTATTTGTCATCCAACCAACGAAGTCATAACCTGGTACTTTGTATGCTATTTTAGCCAAGCTTACACTCGCTCTATACTTTGTAACAGTAATTGACATTGTGCCAGTGTAAGTATTCTCATAACCTTTTCTTACTGCGGCTGGAGTGTTTACATTGTATCTGATTGCAACATTGCTGTCTGACCAGATAGCTTTTAATACAACTGTTGAGCCAGAAGTTGTACGAATATTTTTTATTACTTCGCCATTTGAATAAGTTGCTTTGGCACCTGGTCCCCAATCGGTAGCTACTTTATAATCAGAATTTTCGTAGTATAAGAATGTTAAGCCCTCTAGTGTAAATGAGCAAGTTGTAATAACAGCTTCTGTATCATAAATCATATTTATATTTGACATTGTGCCTACAGCAAATAAATCATTTTTGTCAAATACGATTGTGTATTTGTTTGCTTCCCACCTTGTGTAAAGAGTAGCATCTTTTGCTAAGTCATACTCCGATGGTTTCTTATATATTTTTACATCTGTAGCATATATGTCTGATGATGTTGTCCAACCTACAAATGTGTAACCTGTTCTTTTTGCGTTGACTGTTTCTCCAAGTTCAGAAATGAACTCGCCTATTGGTTTATCTTGCTCTTGATATTGTGCGTATGAAGTGGTTGTGTATTTTAAGTCATAATATATTGCACCATTTCTTAGTCGTACATAGTATGTGTAATCACCACCATTTGCTTCAAAGTTTACATAGTAACGAATTGGTCCCCAAATAGCATATAGTGTAGAATCTGTAGTTAGAGTGTATTGAGTCCAGTTCTCTACTCTATTTTTATATGCGTATGACCAAGAAGCATCTGGATAAGATCTTGTAGACCAACCATAGAATGAGAATCCTCCTCTATGACTTGGATCTACTTGTACTGTTGGTAGGTCCTCTCCCTCTCCATAGTATAATTCATAATAAACTGTTTTTGATTTTGTTGTTAAAGGAACCCCGCCTCTTTCATCAAATGTGACTGTGTATGCGTTGTTTATCCATATAGAGTAATATGTTGTATCATCTATATTTTTATACAAATCAGTTGAATGAATTACTGGTACTTCCTTTTTCATTGTTACTGTATATGTTGCATAAGATAGTGATGCAAAGCCGTGCAAGTAGTAACCGTATCTAGTACCTGTTGGTAAGTCGCCTAATTCTTCTCCGTATATTACAGACTTACTTGCAAATGAAAGTGAAGCTTTGGTATTACCTACGCCTTGGTTTACATCAAAGTACATATAAAATTCTGTTCTGCCCCAGAAAGCGTAAAGCGTTATAGAGCCAGATGTTACTAATCTTGATACTGTAGCTTCGTTTGCAAAATCTCTGCCTAAAGCGTTAGGGTCAAGTGACCAACCACCAAATGTATAACCTGGTGCAGAGAATGAACTCTTTGGTAACTTAGTTACTTTTCTATATGTAGTTTGTAAGTTTGCCATTGTTCCATAAACTACATTTTTTACTCCAGGAATAACTTCTGGTGGAGTATTTGGATCAAAAATTATGGTATATGGATTTTCTTTCCATATAGCTGTAAGAGTAGCTGTGTGGTACAAATTGTTTCGAATATTTTTTACTTTTTCTATATCTGCATAAGTAGCTTTTATGCCATCTGGCTTTTGATTGCCCTCTTCTATTTCATTAAATGCATGATAGTAATATGGATCTGACCAGTACTCAAATGTCATACCTTCAATAGTATAACTATTTGTAGCAAGATACAATTCTTCATCATAAATTGCAGTGGTTGTAGCCATTTTGCCTTGTGCTTCTTTGTCGCCATTTAAGTATAATATAGAGTAGGTGTTTGGTGTCCATCTTGCATAAACTCTGTCACCGTGGTCGTACCAATACTCTGTAGTTGGTAGGACTATACTCTTTGATGTAGCATCGGAACCTGTGCCTCTATAGAAGTGATCAAAAGTATAACCTTTCTTAAACGCTTCTTGCATGGTGCCTATAGGTACTGTATACAATACTTTGTGTATGAAAGTAGGTGTTGCAATTGTATATGGCACTTTGTATGTTACAACATAACCCTTAATAACAACAGTTACTGTTCTCCATTTTAATTCGTAGAAGTAACCACCATTACCATCTAAGTACATATCATAATATGTTTGATCCCAAATTGGATACAAGCCAGAGTCTGATGCGTAAAAATATTTGGTTTCATTTTGTATAAAGTCCTCTTTTTTTACTTCTCCTGGTGATGAATAATCATAAGCTGACCAACCAAGGAGAGTCCATCCTTTTCTCTTTATGGTAGCTGCTGTTGGTAATATGTGTGAGTATGTTGTATGTGTATCATAATCATAAGAGTATGGCCAGTCAAAAGTTGATTGATAAGAATACTCTTTTACTGTTTGCCCATTTGGTAGATATATTTCTCCACCTTTTGAATAAACTGTAACATTATAATTTGCTTCTCTCCAAATAGCGTACACTGTAGAATCTGATGTGAATTTATATGTTTCTGCTGGAGTAACTACTGGTATAAGGTCTCTATCTTTTGGTATTACTATATCGCCATAGCTAGCGTGAGCCCAACCTTTAAATAAATAACCTTTCTTGGATGCAGTTGCTAAAGGATAATATGTGTCATCAAATACTTGTATTTTATAAGTAGTTGCTATGGTTGCTATTGTAGTGCCTCGGTCATTTATATCGTATGTTAATTTATAATGGTTTGGTTGCCATACAGCATATATAGTTTGATTATAAGTTGTTCTATATATGTAGTCTGGGTAAATAATAGGCTCACTTGCTCTTACAGCACTAGTTCCATTTGCATTTGCTTTGGTAGCCCAACCCAAGAATAAATAACCATATCTCTCGATTGCAGAAGCTGTAGGAAGCTCTCCAAACATAGAATCAAAGGTTGCTATTTTTGGAGTAGCAATTTTTACTTTATCATTCCATTTTGCTCTTGAAGACCCTACTTGATCGTTGAGATTGTATATTATAGAGTAAGTGTTTGCTTGCCAATGTGCATAAAGAATTGTTGTTTCTGTAGATTTTTTTGAAAACTTCCAAGGTAGGGTGGTATTATTTAATATATCTGCATTATTAGATGCACTACTTAATTTCCAACCTATGAAAGTGTAACCAGCTATAGCATAGTTGTTGGTTGATATTGATGGTGAAGATCTCCACAAAACTTCAAAGTTTTTCATAAATCCAGTGTGTGGGTTGTGCGAGGTACCGTCTACATCTAGAGGGCTTGATGGAGTATTTACATCGTAAATAATAGTGTATGTAGCAACTGCAGCCCATATATTTGAGTGTGTAGTAATTAATAATTTTACACCTCTTAAGCTTGGATAAAACTCTTCTATATTTTCATTGTAAACAGCTGGTGCCCACCACCTGGTTATGGCAGTTGATGATCTAATAACTTCTTTATAATCTAATTCTGTTTCATAATTTTTAGCTATATTTTGTGTGTAATGTGTTACTTCATCATCATCTGTTTTAATATAAACTTTTGCATACTCTTTTCCTAACCAGAGTTCGTCGCCTCTCTTGTATACAGCTGCATCTTTATCATTTCCTTTTCCAGCTACTACTATTTTTGATACATCCAAAATAGCATCGCCAAAGGAAGCAATAGAAGAAGAAGCCCAATATCTTAGGAGTGGTGTAGTATCGTATGCATACCTTTTTAATACTCCGTTGCTATCATATTTATAATAAGCAACTTTTATTTTTGAATTATAAGCATCCCATAACTCACCATTTTCAACAATTATTCTTGGATCTGTAATGCCATAACCAACTTTTAAAAGCAAGTCGTGTACTTGGTCTGTTTGTCCATTGTATTTGTTGTTGTTTATTATTACTTTATCTTTTCTTAAATGAATTTGAGATCGAATGTATGCTGCTGCTGTTAGATCATCGTTGTAATTTTTATTCAAAATAGTATTGCTTGCTATAGTTAGCTCTTCCATAACTACAGAATATCGATAACGTGTATCTTCTTCAGTTAAAACATAGGTATAAGCTGTATTATCTACTATATCATTTCGATATAAAAATGATACATTGGTTTCTCCAAAATTCAATAATCCATAATAGAAACTCGATTGTAGAGACTCTTTGTGTTCATTTTTTGCAATTACAGTTGATGCTAATATTGCTTGTCTCTCACTTAGTCTACTTGCACCAGATGGAAAAAACGTATTAATCAATCTCGCAGTAGTTTTATTAGATACTATTTTAGTGTTTTTCATAGTAAGGGTGTGTGCACTAATAATATTGTTGTTCATATCATTATTTGTTATTTCTACATTGTTTGTAAACATTTGGCATCTCACATCATCGCTATCAGCAATATAAAACAATGGGCTACTGCCTTTAAATTCTTCTATTGAAATATTTTGTAAGAATAATAAGGTTTTTCCAATATCATCTTCTCTTCCTCGGCCTCTAAACAATGAAATAGTTCTACTAGTGCCACCTTTATATATTATTTTAGAAATAATTGAGCTTGTGTTGCCAAAAACATCTGTAGGTGCATCTACTTGTGTGTTACTATTTGTAGATATATTTAATACTTTAGAAGATATAAAGAAGTTTCCTTGGACTTTTGAGTTATTGGTATTGTCTGTAGGGAAATTGTTTACTTCAAAATCTGGGTCAGTGCCAGTTGTTGTATTTATATACAAATTATTGCCATACAAATCCAATGACAAGTTAGGGTTGTTTGTCATTACTCTTGTATCTTCATTATTTATTTGTACACTTGTAGCTAGGAATGCTGGGTAGCCTACATTAACAGTGTTTCCGTTTTCGGTTTTTTCTTCTAAATAATTTAATTGAGATACATGATTTACTCTTAGCCAGGTATCCTCATTTGGATGCTGTTCATCTAGCCCCTCTCCGTGGTTACAAGCTGTATCATTAGCACAGCCACAGGCTTTTAGGTTTCTTGTATAATCTGCTATTATAGGGTATAAGGTTCTTGCATCGGGGTTAGTCTCAAAATACTCTGGTGTTATAGTATCTATAACAGCAGCTGTTCGTTTTTCTTGGTTAAAATTCCATACTTTATAACTATAATTGGTAGCACCATTTAATCTTGCATATTGAACATAATCTATAACTTTTGCACTTGAGGCTAGCTCTGGATTGTTATATGGCATATCAATATAATGCTCAAATGTCTTATGTGCTTGAATTCTATTTGCAAATACTTGCTCTACATCTCCATTTATTGTTATTTGTGAGTGTGAGCCTAGTGATGTATCAAATTTGAATGATATTGTATCCTCTTTTTTCATTAGATACAGTCTTTCTGATGTTTGGTTTGTGCCTGAAACTCCACCATCCTTTGCTATAGTATACTTATCTACATTAGAAAAGAACGAATAGTTTGCGACTACACCTTTTGTATAATAATCTTTGTGTATGTCGCCATCATACTCTTCACTATACCAATTGGCAATAACATAATTGTTAATCTTGTGTGAATCATTAATTGAATAAGCTTTATAAGCTTGCCCTGTTTGGTCAAAGTTTTTGTCCTCGAAAAATAGTCCTACATGTGATTCTGGCTCTAGTTTTTCTCCTCGTATGCTTGTATTCTCCCAAAGGAGTACATCTCTTGCGTAAGTGTCTTGTGCATTTGAAAATGTATTATTAAATATTTGGGTTTTCCCACCAATACTAATTAGTGCTTCTTTTATAGTTTGTGGCTGCGATACATTAGTACCAAGGTCATAATCTATAACCTCTGGTTTTTGGTTGAATAAGTTTCCTTTTATTTGTGTATCTTGCATTTTTAATGCTACAGGGTATTGAGAAGAATAACCTAGTGCATAATATCCTCTCTTTGCTCCAGCAATGTTTGACGCAGTGGCAACAAAAGTTCCACCCATCATATACACTGCATTGGTTGTATTTGATATTGTTGTTTTATTTATTCCAAAAATTCGTGCTGGGTCGGTATTTGTTGATTGTGCATAAATTGATATAGCTCCACCAATTTGTGCTTCTTCATCTGCTTCTGTCATATTTTCTATCTTTTTTGCTTTTGATAAATTTGAGTCTAAAATAATTGTAGAATTTAAGTCTAATAGTTTTCTTTCATTAGATAGTGTTTTGGATCCAGATGCATATACAAATATTGCACCACCTATTTTTGATATATTCTCTTTAAATTCTGTTGTTTCTGTTTTGAATGCAACATCATCAAGAGCTATAGCTCCACCAAAAGAATTTGCTTCGTTATTTTGTACTAAAGTGTTTCTTGTAGCTTTTTTTGTTTCTGTAAATTCTATATATGGGCGCTTAGCAATATCTTTGCTTGTACCTTTAGCATAAATTGCTCCACCACCAGCATAAGCAAAACCATTTTGAAGCGTCATTGTTACATCTTCATCATTTGATTGTGATAGTTTTAAGTAGTCTGTGTCTTCATCTGATTCAAAATATATATGCCCACCAACTCCAGTTTTGATTACAGCTGTAGAGTAGGTTGATGTCCACTCGCCCTCTGCTTTGTTGTCTGTTATTTGTACATCTATTAATTCTACTTTTGATTTTCTTATATATAAAGCACCACCACCAATACTTGCTTTGTTCTCTTTATCTTTTTCACCAAATATTAAATTATGAATTTGTGTAGCATCTGATTGAAGTGTTGCATTGTTGTCTACATTTGTTGTTAAAGTTTTACAATCTGTAATACAAATTGCTCCACCATACATAGCTTCATTCTCTAAATATTTTCCTTGATTAATAGTTATTGAATCGGCGTTTTGAATGTGGAATACTCCACCGTATCCATTTTTTGCTATGTTTTTAGAGTATATGTCATCATCACTTAATGCTAAAGCTTGATCAACTGTGTCTATATTTACAACACCATAAGGTACATCAAATTTGAATACAGACGAGTCAAACTCATTGTCGTGTATTCTATTTCTTCCTTTAACATTTACTTCTATTGCACCAACACCATTTGCGTTTGAATTCTCTGCACGAATTAACATACCATTTGCACTAGTTTGATTTGTGCCTAATGATTTTATTATTTGTTTGTTGCCTGGTTGTGATGTATTATTGTAAATTAAGTTTGCACCTAGTGTACCATTTGCATTCTTTGAATCCATATTTACTAATGGCATTAAATTTGTTACTGGAGTATCACTACCACCTATATATATTTTTGGTCTATTGGCATAAGTAGATGTTCCATTTCCAAAGTTTAATGTAATAAAGTTTTGCCCACCATCGGATAGTGTGTTATCTGCAAATGAATTGCCTACAATATAAACATTTCTACTTTGTGCAGCTCTATTAAATATCAAATTGACTAAAGCACCACCATAATTTGCTGCTGTGAGATAAGGATTAAAATCATTGTATATTGCATAAATTTCTCTTATATAAATTGGGCTTGTATTTGCTGTAGTCCAAGATACATTTCCGTGTAGTAAGCCTCCGTGGTTTATTGCATTATTATCAAATTTAATTCTTGCTAAACCTATGTGAGCTGCTTCTTTTACATATAATACTCCTGTGTCGTATAGAGTGTTACTAACAAATCTTATTGTATTATTTTCATCTTGGCCTTCTATATAATTAAGAGAATTAGCACCATAAGCTGCTGCTATTCCTCCCTTTTCTATAGAAGAAAGGTCATCTTCAAATGTAAAATTATTAAAACTTATTACGCCATACATTTGTATTGAACCTTGTGATGTAAATACAGTTTCACTTCTTGCTGTACCATCACCTCCTACTGAAGCTCCAGTATTAGATGAATTTACAATATATAATGTTCCTGTTCCAGTATAATTGATTCTTCCATCTCCTTGGAATGTAAGATCATGCCCATTCAAATTTATTACAAGATCTTGTGTTGTAGTCGTAGGTGAAATAGTCAAAGTGCCTGTGATTGAAGTATTTGCTCTAAAGTGATATCCTACAGTAGGAGGTGTAAGTGTTTGAGTGCCATAAGTTGTATTACTCAATTCAGTTGTAGTAATATTTGCATGACTAATATTGTTTGTGCTATGTTGTGTACCATTACAAGTATCTTGACCACATCTTGCACATGCAGTAGTATTTCCAGGAGTCCATTTTACTATATCTGATATAATAGGGTCAGCTGGTGTTACTTCTATAGTTATTAATTCATCTTCGTTTGATTTTGTATTAGATGTTGATGCTTCATTTGCATCCTCTAGTGCTGAAAGTAAGTCATCAGAAATTGATGTGCTATATTTTGATGAAGAAATATCATCTAATAAAGCTTGTGGAAGTGCTTTTTGAATTTCTTCTTGGAGATAATCATAATCTAATTCAGCACGAATTACTTCTGCGTATTGTTCATTAGAAAATACATCTACTGGAGCTTCGCCAGTTACAGAAGCTTCATATGTAATTTCACTTGCATCCACTTTTATACTATTAGATACAGTTGTTACTATAAGTATGTCGGCTGTTTCATCCTCTTCATCTTCAAGTAGGTCGAGTAGGTTTTGAAGTATTTTGTTGTTTGTTGTTGTAGTTTGAGTTTGTGTTTGTGT
>JAUNSV010000062.1 GCA_030539055.1 Eubacteriales bacterium
TTTCTTCTGTGATATTTTCATTTTTATTTCTTTCTAATATTTCTTTAATTTCTTTGAAACCAAATGTATAATTATATCTAATGCAATATTTTGCTAATTCTTTAGGGGCATTAATTACTCCTTATTCTGTTACGGGGAATTACATTATTGAAGCTATATTTAAATCAATAGATTTATGCTTACTTTATTCTATTTTTATTATATATTTTAAGGATATAAAAAAAGCTATTGTGGCTTCTTTGTTATTTTTTGCGATTTTGGTAAGCAGACCTTGTTATGTATTTGGTAATCAAAATGAACAATACCAATTTACAGGTTTTCTTATTACTTTACTAATTTTATCAAAATACAATCAGAAAAAATTATTTGATAGGACTTTTGAATTTCCAATGAAATATATGTTGGTATTAGGAATATGCTTTTCTTTTGTATTTGGATTTAAAATGAATTATACTTTAGCATTCGTTCCAATAGCAATTATAATTATTGGAGATATGATTTTTAGAAAAAAATATTTATATGCTATAAAAAATGTTATCGGTGGTTTAATTGGTGTGATAATAGGTGCTTTTCTTGGATTTTTTTATTTGGAATTTATCAAAATTTACTAGTCATTCTTTTTTTAATTCGATTGACCTATTTTATAAAAATGATTATAATTATAACTGTGGATAGGCAACAGTGTGTGTCTGTCAAAGCGTTGAAGCATAATAGCGTACCGGCAAGCCTTGTTTCTTACAAGGTAGCTTTTTTATTATAATAAATTTTTTGTCAAGTGCTTCCCTAACACAGCTGTAGTAACTGCTCCCACTCCACCTGGCACTGGTGTAATGAAAGACGCTTTATGACACATTAGTTCATAATTGCAATCTCCACATAGTTTTCCTTCTTTGTCAAAATTAATACCTATATCAATAACTACAGCACCATCTTTTATATAATTATCATCAAACAATCTTGCATTCCCAGTTGCTACTACAAGAATATCTGCCAATTTACATAACTCTTTTAAATTATCTGTTTTAGTATGACAAATTGTAACTGTAGCATCCTCTTTTAAAAGAAGCATTGCTAATGATTTACCTACTACTAAAGAATTATTGACTATAACAGCATGTTTACTTGCTATATTTATATTATAACCTTTTAATATTTCAAGAGTTGCTTGTGCTGTGCAAGTAGCTAGTCCATCATCATCTTCAATCATTATTTTTTCCATATTGAAAGGCGATATTCCATCTAAATCTTTTTTGGGATCAATCATTTTAGACAAAATATCAATTGAAAGTTGTGATGGTAATGGTCTTAAAATTAATATACCTCTAATATGAATATTTGAATTAATTTTTTTAAACTCTTCTTCAAAATCATATGCAGAAATATTTTTTTGATATACAAAAGTCCTAACATCAATACCAAAACCACTTAATTTTTTTATTGCAGATCTTTCATATGTAAGTTGATCTGGTTCTTCTCCCACACGAATAATTGCAAGAATAGGTTTCTCTTTGGCATTTTTTAATAATTCAATAATTTCATTTTTTATATTGTCTGAAATTGGTTTGCCCCATAAATCCATCTTCTACCTTCTTTTATTAAAACTGTCTAATACTATCATCAGTTTTATCTTTAACAATACTAATTATCTCTATATTATAATTAAAA
This sequence comes from Eubacteriales bacterium, assembly GCA_030539055.1. Taxonomy (GTDB): domain Bacteria; phylum Bacillota; class Clostridia; order Lachnospirales; family Lachnospiraceae; genus UBA3633. Next base: position 1,666 of record JAUNSV010000062.1, read on the forward strand.
TTTTCCGAAATATTGATTGTAACTATATCTCCTACTTTCTTTCCTAAGCAAGATTTGCCAAGAGGTGATTCTATTGATATTCTTCCATTTACAGAGTCTCCTCTAATTGATGTAGTTATTTTATACTCTTCTATAGTATTGTCTTCCAATATTTTTATTTTTATTATGTCATTTAAGCATACTTCTCCATCTTTTTCTTCATAATCTATTATTTGTGCATTTTTAATCATTTTTTCTAAATACATTATGCGAGAGTTATTTTCTCTATTGAATTTTTTTGCTGCATAATACTCAAAATTTTCTGAAAGATCACCTTGAGCTCTTGCTGATTTTAAATCAGATAATGCTTTTGGTCTAATTACTAATTTCCTATGTTTTATTTCTTCCTCTATTTTTTGTATATCTTTTTTTGTTAATTTTTCAATCATTTTTAATCCACCAATTTATGTATCATATTAATCAATTCTACATTTGATGTAGTTCTATCAAAAAGATCTATTATTTTTTCTGTTTGATCCTCAATTTCAGTTTTCTCATTCTTCTTTTCAACTTGCGGACTTGGCGTTACTTCAGGTGTACTTGTTTCTGCCTCAGGGCTTTCGCTCGCTTTGGCCTTATTTTGCGAAGTATTTTGTGGTGTAGGCAGCTCTTTTGATTTCTCCGCTTTGGGCTTTTC
>JAUNSV010000063.1 GCA_030539055.1 Eubacteriales bacterium
AAATGAACTCCTTTAACACCAAAACCTACATTTTTTTATTGACTTTATCACATATTAGGACTCCACAAGCCACCTTTTCGACAGGCCCTAACAGTTTTAAATTGAACTTCTCATCTAATAACACTTCTAAACATCCACCTGGAGAATGTATTTTTACATTATTATCTATCAGCCCTTTTTTATACAAAACAGATGCTACTGCACAAGAACTACTACCTGATGCAAGCGTGTAACCAGCTCCTCTCTCCCATATGCGAATATCAACATTGTGTATATCACTTACTTGTGCAATTTGAACATTTATTCTGTTTGGAAATAAATTGTGATTTTCAATTTCAGGGCCTATCTTTTTTATGTCTATATTGTTAATATCATCTGTCACACAAACTGCATGTGGGTTCCCTATTGATACCATTGAAAATTTATATATATCATTTGCAATATTAATTGGAATATCTATTGCTTCTTTATCAGCACAAATAACCGGTACTTTTTTCGCATCAAATATTGCTCTTCCAATGTCCACTAATACATTCGTAATATTATCATCACTGCTAATAATTTCACAACGCACGATTTGGTTTCCAACTTCTACAGTGAACGATTTATTACTTGTATACCATGAAAAAAGGTAGTCTGCAAAAATTCTAAGCCCATTACCACTTTTTTCTGCTTCAGAACCATCGGGATTGAATATCTTTAATCCAAAGTCTGCTTTTTTTGATTTTACTTTTAGCAATATTCCATCCGATCCAATCCCAAAATGACGATCACAAATTTTTATTATATTTTGCTTGTCAAAATTAATATCTGAGGCAGCACTGTCAAATACAATATAATCATTCCCCAAGCCATGACCTTTAAACCAGCTATTATTCATTTTAATAATATTTTTTAAGTTATTATTCATTTTTCACCTTTATAATTACTAGGAAAAAATCTATCACATTTTTCTCTCATTTTAACAAATATCATAATTATAATAATATTCTCTTGAGATTTAGCACTATTTATTATTATGGACATAATAGCACTTGGATTCTTCTATCTGAAAAAGTTGCAAGATATACTCATAATCCAAGAGATAAACATTACCACCACATATGTTTAAATACATTTTCAGAATATAAGTATTACTTTAACAATTTGATAGCTATAATTTATTAAATGATTATAACATATGGATTTAATTATTTCAATTAATTCCGATTATATGATATTCTTTTTGTAAATTCACCTATATAATAATGTTAAATTCTTTTATGCAATAAAAAAAATCACCTAGATATTTTTTTCAAAATAACTAAGTGTATCATATAGTTTTGATAGTTTTATTAGGTTCAATTTTTATTCAGATGTCTGTGCAAGCTCCATACAATATCTAGAACAATTTGCTTTTTGGTAAGCGTGCATTCTGAGTACGTCTAGCCCATTATAAAATTAGCAAAGAGTTAAAATAAGTCAATTGTTGTATTTTTGCCCAGTCACACTTTGAATTTGTGGGTGTTATAAATAGACACGGGGAATATCATTGGCGGCCGCGTTACCTGCCTATTTATATTGTGTATCCACGGGTTATTAAGCAAAGGATCTTTAAGATCCAGCCCATATCCTATGATATGGTTGCCTGTTTTTATTAGTTACATTTGTATAGAACAGCCGGCGAACACAAATGGGCAAGTTGTATTTGCTGTATAATTAATGACGGCTGAACGGTAAATTACAAGTGTTGGATAGATAAATGTATACGTGCAGTTTGAGTTTAGGCATGTAACGCCATTTATCACCTGTTCAGTTGCCACTGTTCCCCAATTTAGGTCCTCTAACACAGTCCATGAGCATCTGGGCGTTGCGACAGTGTCGTTTGTCGGTTTCCAGCATCGCGTTGTAGTGTCGGTTATTGTCAGGCTACGGGTTGTATAATCGAACGTGCAAGTAAGATTTTCGTTTGTGACCCATGTACCATTTGTAGCAGCTATAAGGGTCAAGTTTTCTGATCCTTTGTAAGCGATGGTCCATTTATTATCTGAGCTATTCAAGGTAATTGCTATGCGATTGCCAGCTTCAAACATCATGGGTAAGGACGAGATATAGGTTGATATTTTATTATCCATATCTGCTTCTAGTGAAATAATTTTAGTGTTAATATTTGCTATAGTTCTATCAAATTCAGCTCTTGTTACATATGTACTACTATCGTTCACATTGATTGAAAAAGTATTTATAGAAAGAACTAATAAAATACTTAAAAATATAGCTATATTAAATTTTTTATTTTTCATTCAATATTTTATATAGATAAACCAAAATGTAATTTAAT
>JAUNSV010000064.1 GCA_030539055.1 Eubacteriales bacterium
TATAATAAAAACATAGTTCTCTAATTATTATAATTTTATTTTATAAAATATCACATAAATAATTATTTTGTCAAGAATTTTTTTAATTATATTTGATAAAGACACCTAGTGAAATCACCTTATTAAAATGATTGACTTATTTTTTTAATAATTAAAAAACTGAAAAAATCAAAAAATTAGTATACCTCAACATTATAAATTAGTATGCATTTTTTATGTAACATATTAAACTTACTTTACACTTAACCTAAGCCCTAATGGTCTCATAAGTTTAAATAGTGTATCAAGTGATGGTGAAACTTTATATGTTTCTATACGAGCAACTGTTGATTGTGGCACATTACACATAGCAGCAAGTTCTCTTTGCGATATTCCAAGTTTTTCTCTTTTATTACACATAGCAGTGATAACCTTTGCAGTTTCTTCCATATCTTCAATATCTTCTCTTAAAACCTTATCATTAGCCTTTACATATTTTTTATAATCTTCCCAAGTTCTCATTTTATTTTTCCTCCTTTGTTTCTCTTTATATAATCATCTCTTTCATTCTTTGCTTTTTCTATCTCTCTTGTTGGTGTCTTATTGGTTTTCTTCACAAATTGATGAAGTAGTACAAATTTATTATCTTTAAAATAAAATATTCTATTCTTTCCCGGAATTAACTCCCATATATCTCCATCAATTTGATGAGCAACATCAGTACAAAATATTTGAGATTTTCCATTTTTATCTTCATAAAATTCTATTGTGAATATCTTTTCCATATACAGTATGATAGCATATATGCTATCTATTGTCAATATGATCTAATAATTTTTCATAAAAAATAGCACTCTTTTTATTTAGTGCTACTTTCATTAAAATCCCTAAACACCACTTTTATATCATTCTCTGATACCTCCACCTTATTCACCAAGCTTGTAAATACAACATTATCAAATTCTTTTAGTGGCTTTTTTACTATTTCACAGTCTGATATAAACTTATTTATTATAAGAACTTTCTCTTCTCGCTCTTTTGTAAGTGTATCTATTTTTAATATATCAGCCGATATTTTTTGTATTCTTCTACGTCCTTATTGTATTCGCTGGTATAAAGTGCTTGGTCGGCTGCAAGCGATGTTGTGTTGTAATAACACAACTAAACAAAGCAATTTTTGAAAATAAACTAGAAGCTAAAATAAAGCACTTTTGTAAGTATGAGCTTTTAATAATTGATGAAATAGAATATTCGCCAATAGAAAAACAAGGCTCTAATTTATTCTTTCAATTAATTGCAAAAAGATATAAAAAACATTCAACAGTAATTACAACAAACATAAATTTTAATAAGTAGGGTTATTAATCCTCTGATAATTATGGACTAAATGAAGCTTTTGTTAGTCTTGATAAATCACCCAACTGAAGTCCCCATCTACGGCACTTCATACAGAACCAAAGATAAACATGTATATGTTGCTATAATTGATACATATCGCAATCGATTAGTGCATACATTAATTTTATTGGCAAAAATTACATTTTAATATTGAATTTAACAGTTCCATAAAGGTCTTGTCAAGGTAGTTTCTTTATTATATTATGGTTCCTTAAAACTTTTATTTTGCTAAGAGTATTAATTGTCCATGTACTATTTGCCAAGTATATAAATAATAGTTAAAATGTCATTTCAAAATTAGTAAATATTATATTGCATTGTGTGCCGCTTTGCACATTCCAATTAAGAGTCAGATCCAACCTATCTGGCCTTGTACGTGCCACCGTAATAGGCACAACGCCGATGCCTACAAGAACACATTGTATTGCAGATGTCGTCACATTTGCGCTTGACCACTCAGGGCTAGGGACACAAGATAGAGTTATTGTAGGCATGTTGACCGTTGTAAGTATTACAGTGTTCCCTGTTGGTCCATTTACTTCAAGGGTTGTACCTTTAATTGTGCCGGTTATCGACGCGGCCGACCAAATTGTAGTATTCAATATTGACAGCTCTATATTAGTGTATCCCAAACTATAAGATATGGTGTACTTATTATTAAGCAAATTTTTGTCAATAGCTATCTTTTCACCCGCTTCAAACATCATTGGAACAGTTGAGATATAGTCAGATATTATAGTATCTATGTTGTTTTCAAGGTTGACAATTCTATTTTCTAAAGAAGTAATTCTTGATTCAAATTCTCCCCGAGTCACATATGACGTGTTATCATTTACTCCAATTGAAAAAGTATTTATATACAAAAATAATAAAATACTTAAAAATACAAATATATTTAATTTTTTATTTTTCATTCAA
>JAUNSV010000036.1 GCA_030539055.1 Eubacteriales bacterium
ATTATCTTCTTCTTTGTTTTCTTCTTTATCTTCTTCGTTATTTATTTTATTATCACTAGATATAGTTTCAATATTTAAGTCTTCAATTGTAGATATTGATGCAATAGAAGTGCTTGCTACTAGAATATCTTCTTCACTAAAATACACATCCTCTTTTGAAATAGTTTCATCTACTTCTTCTTCTTTTTCTTCCTCTAATGTAATATTTAATTCTTTCAATAATTCACTATCAATTTCATATAATAATTTATTTTTAATTTTTCCCTCATTATCGTATATCAAATTTTCGCCATCGGCACTTATTCCTACATTGGGAATAACTCCTTTTCCTTGAATAGCATATCCAGAGGGGCTAAAATATTCTGAAACTGTAAATTTTACTGCAGAGCCATCATTTAATGGAATCATATTTTGCACTACACCCTTTCCATAGGTTGTTTCGCCAACTGTATAAGCATATCCATAATCTCTTAAGCATTGTGAGAATAATTCTGATGCAGATGCTGAAGAATTGTTGGTTAATATTGCTATAGGAAAATCACAAGAGTGTTTGTCATTGCAGTAGTATTGGTCCACTATAGAAGTTCTATCTTTCATATATACAAGTAGTGTTTTTCCAGAATCAAATTCATCTTTATTATTTGTATATGTACCTTTTCTATCTGGTAAAATATAATCAAGCATTTGAAGCACTGTATCGAGATTACCACCTAAATTAAACCTAAGATCTATAATCAATTTTTTCATACCATCTTCTTGAAGTTTTTTGATACTATTTTGAAATTGATTTGCTGTTACTCCCTCAAATTGTGCAATTGACAAATATCCTATTTCATTTGTAAGCATCTTTTCATTGGTAGTTTTTTGTTCAACTCTTCCTCTTTCTACTTCTATCTCTAAATTCTCTTTTGTAGAATAACGATATATTCCAATATTTACTTTTGTACCCTCTGGCCCTTTTACTCTTGATACTAATTCTTCGAGAGTTATACCTTTAATTATTTCTTTATCTACTGTTACAAAAGTATCGCCAGCAAGAAGTCCAGCTTTTTCTGCAGGTGAACCCTCATTAATATCTAATATTAAATAATCGCCTGTAGACGGATTTGTACCAACTGTAGCACCAATACCATAATATTGACCCTCAGATGATTCCATTACCTGTACTAACTCTGTTGGTGGGTAGTAATCTGCGTATTTGTCGCCGAGCGATTGTATCATTCCTTTATATATTCCATCTTCCATTTTTTTATCATCTATTTCATAATAAAAAAATGCTTTTAATAATGAATCTATAAATTCTATTTTTCCTGTCATATTTTCTACATCTAAATGAGTAGAATTGATTGTTGACTTAGATGCTTCAGATACAGTTGACCTTTGTTGCTTATAAAATGCATTTTGTAATCTGCTACTTAATCTTGAAAATGAACCATTTGCAAATAAAAATATAATAACAATTGAAGCTAAAAATAATAAAGTAAAAAATCCAAAAAAGTATGCAAATATTCTAGCAAAAAATAATTTTTTCTTTAATTTTTTGATCTCTTTTTGTTCATCATTGTTTTTATTTTTTGTGTCCTTATCCAAGTCAATTATTTCATTTTCGTTTGTAATTTCGTTTTCATTTGTAATATCGTTTTCCATTTTTTCTCCTAAACAAATATTTGAGGGTCAACATACTCTCCGCCTCTTCTAACTCCAAAATGAAGATGTGGTCCTGTAGATATACCTGTTGAACCAACTAATCCAATGACATCTCCTTGTTTTACTTCTACCCCCTCTGCTACAGATTTTTTACTTAAATGCATATATATAGTAAAAATATCCGAACCGTGGTCAATCATAATATAATTTCCAGATGAGTAATTATATGATGAAATAACAACTTCTCCATCTGCAGCTGCTATTACATTTGAGCCAGTTTGAGCACCTATATCTATTCCTTTATGATATGTGGAAGCTCCTTTTGTAGGTGATGTTCTATATCCAAAAGTTGAAGTAATTCGAGTTGAAGAAGGGCAAGGCCATACAAATCCACCAACTAATACTCTAGAAGAATTTCTTTGTCTTATGGCTTGTTCTATCTTCTTAATTATCTCATCTTGTTTCTTTTCTTCTTCTTCTAGTTTTTTTAATTCGCTTTCGGAAAGAGCTATTGTTTCCTCTGCATCACTTATTTCATTAGTTTTTTCATTTATTAATGTTTCTATGGACTCTTTTTTTAAGTCTTGCTCACTCTTTAATACTAATAGAGATTCTTTTTCAAATAATAATCTTGCACTTAAATATTCTACTAATGCTCTATTGTCTTTTAAAACTTGTAATTTATCTTTGTCATATTTTGATATTTCTTTTACATAATCAAATCTACTAAGATAATCACTTACATCACTTGCCGATAATAGCATTTTAAAATACGACATTTCTCCAAGTTCATATACATATTGAATTCTTTTTTTCATATCAGCTGACTGTCTATTTTCAGTTTTTATTGCTTCATTCAACTGAACTTGTGTAATTTCTATATCTTGCTCTTTTACGATTAAGGAATCATTTATTAATTCAATCTCTGCATTGAGAGCATTTAAATTATTATCCAATACTTTTATATACTCTTCTGTATCATTCTTTAGTGCTTTCAAATCTTTCAGAGTGTTTTGTATCTTTTTCTTTTCTTTTAATATTTTGTCTTTCTCTTCTTGTGAAGAGCTTAGTTGAGCCTGTTCTTCTTCGGATACTAAAGTTTCACTCTCATTTGTTGCAAAAGTATTAGTATTATTAATAAATACAAATATCAACAAAAATGAAATAATGATTTTTTTACTAAATCTTTTTTTCATGATTACACTCTTACTGTAGATCTTACTGTTAAAAAAGATACAATTAAACTTGATATAACAGTAATAGAAAATGAAAGTGATGCCATTGGTTTTATTATTTCATATATAGGTAATAAGGTAAGTACTCCAGGCATAAGCACATCATATGGAATCATTTTATTTAAAAAATAATTGTAACAAAATACTACTGTTATTAGAGGAATTAATGTACCAATTACAGCTATAATTAAAGCTTCTATAAGAAATGGACCTCTTACCATAAAATTTGTAGCTCCAACAAGTTTTTTGATTTCATTTTCTTCTCTTCTAAATTCAGCTGTAAGTAAGATTGTATTTGATATAAGTATAAATGAAATAAAAGATAAAATTCCTATTAAAGCATAAGCTATATATGATACTCCATTTTTTATATTATTTACTATTGAAATTACATCAGCAAAATAATTTATTTTTCTTACTCCTTTAATTTTGCCTATTCTATCAACTATTTCTAATTCATCCTCTATATCATAAAGATATATTGTATAAGAAGCAGATGATTGAAGTGGGTTTTCGCCCTCAAAAGCTTGAATAAGTGATTCATCACCATCAAAATAGGTTTGTTTTACTTTCTCCCAAGCATCGTGGGATGATGTAAAAACAATTTCTTTTATTTTTCCACTCTTAAAATTCTCATTTGCAATATTTTGAATTTCTTCTTCTGTAAGTCCCTCATCAAAAAAAACTTGAATACCAACTTTATTCTCTATTTGCTCAATAATATAAGTAGCATTAGTCAAAAAAGAAAAAACAACTAAAAAAATAAAAACAGTACAAGTTGTTGTCATTATAGAAGCAAAAGTAAAAACCTTTTTTACTCCAAGGTTTTTAAATCCATCTTTAATTATATATAAAAAGGCCTTGAATCTCATTGCACATACCCATCTTTCGCAACTTGGCCTTGCCTTATCTGTATTACCCTTTTATTCATATGTCTTACTATTGACATGTCATGAGTAATAACTATAACTGTTGTGCCAAATTGATTGATTTTATTCAATAATTCTATAATTTCTTTTGTTGATTGCGGATCTAAATTGCCTGTAGGTTCATCTGCTAGAATTATTTTTGGTTTATTAATTAATGCTCTTGCAATAGCAACTTTTTGCTGCTGTCCCATAGATAATTCATCTATGGATTTAAATGATTTATCGGCTAAGTCGACTATTGAAAGCATACTGTCCACTCTTTTTTTTATATCTTTTTCATTCATTCCCAATAATACTTGTGGAAAAGCTATATTATCAAATACATTTTTATTTTTTAATAATTTGAAGTCTTGAAATATGATGCCTAGTTTTCTTCTATATAGAGCTATTTCTTTTCCTCTTAAATCATTTAAAGATCTTTTGAATACTACTATATCACCATTTGATGGTTTTATTTCTTTAGTAAATAGCTTAAAAAGGGTAGTTTTACCTGCCCCCGATTCACCTACTATAAATACAAATTCTCCATCCTCTATATCAAGTGATACACAATCTAGTGCTTTAGTTTTATTATTATATGAAGCACTAATATTTATTAATCTAATCATTAAAAGTATTTTCACCCTTTCTTCTTGCATATTTCATTATCATAATAGAAATATAAAATAAATTCGCATCGTAAAAATTTCTTATATCAAGACCTGTTTCGTTTTTTAATTTGTCAAAACGATAAACTAAAGTATTTCTATGAATATTCATTGCTCTTGATGTTTCAGAAATATTTAAATTATTTTCAAAAAATGTTTTTATTTCTTCTTCAAGATTAGTATCTATTACAAAATTTGAATTATTCTTAAAAGCTTCATCTACAAACATTTTACATAATTCTACTGGCATTTGAAATATTAATCTGCCTAATCCTAAATTATTGTATGAGTAAATATCTACTTCCTTATAAAATGTTATTCCAATTTCGTAAGATATTTTTGATTCTTTATACACTTTGAATAATGAGCGTAAGTTATTGCAAATTGTTCCATATGATATTTTAATTCCAATTTTAAACTCTTTTTTTAATATTTCGCTTAAATCATTTGCTATTTTTTCTGATTCTATTGAATCGTTTATATCTTCATATACAAATGCTAATACATTCTCTTCTATTTGCAATATGAAGCTTCCATTATTATCTATATTATATGTTTTCTTCAAAAATTTTTCTATTAATACTATGTCATACTCTTCTTCAATATGAATATAAAATACTACACGATTTCTAAAGTTTGGTATAAATAATTTTCTTGCATTATGATCTATTTCTAGCCCATATATATTACCAAGTAAAATATTTTTAATAAACTCTTCTTTATCTAATTTATCTGTAGATACTCTAAAGCAACAATTCAATGTTAAAATAAATGAATTTTTTATTTCTTCTATATTTCCATCATTTGCTTCCAAATATACAATTAGGGACGCTTTAAACAAATTTGTAATTACAAAATATGCTTTTTTTTCTTCAATAAAACTTAAGGATAAGTCATCTTTTATTTGATTTATCTTATCCAAATCTATATTTTGAATGCTTTTTGTTCGTGATAATTCAACTCCTTCTTTATTAAAAAGAGCAAAATTAATCATTTGTTGTTCCTTATATGTATCTGTTATAATCTCTGCAATATTTTTAGGAAACATACAAAACGACCCTCCTTTTTGCATATTGCTACATTATATAAAAAAAATGCCTAAAAATCAAGTTTTTCTTTGTACAAATTAACTACTTTGACTAATGGTGGGCATACAATTGCTGATACTAATGCCTCTGGTATTCCATTAGTTAGAATTGTAAATGTCAAAATATATAATAATGGTCTACCATTAATATTTGTATATTCATTAGCAAAAAAAATTGCTATTCCTAGTAAAACAAAAATTGTATTGGTTAAACTTCCTAAAATAGATGCTAATACTTTTGATCTGCTTTTTTTATATGCAAAAAATGTTGTAATCCCAATTAGTATTCTAGGAATGAAACATATAATTATACTTCCAAAATTACCCTTGTAGGCACCAGCTTCACTAAATGGAGTAAAAATAAAAGCAGAAATTGGAAGAGGGGGCATAAAAGTCCAAACTATAAAAGAAAAAAGCCCAAACAAAAAACCCATAAAAGTGCCTGCTTTAATACCTAGGCTTAATGAAGTAATAATTACAGGAATACAAGATAATGTAGCTACAATAGGACCAAATGCAGGAAGTGAGCCTAAAGGAGTAAAACAAAAAATTATTTCTATAGATAATAGCACAGTAAAATATGCAAAATATTTCATTTTGTTATTTTTCAAAAAAATTCCTCCTTATCTTCCATAATTAATTGTTAAATTTTTAATAAAATCTTTTATATCATTTGTTAATTGACCCTTACTTAGTCTAAACCTCCAATTTGTACCAAAAGTAGATGGAGAATTAATTCGTGCATTTTTACCTAAACCTATATAATCTTGCATAGGAATAATAGCGTATTTTGATACAGATCTCATAACCATAGCTATGATTTTTTTATATAATAAGTTATCTTTTGTATCATAATCAAAAAGATAATCTCTTAGGTATTTTTTATCTTCTTTATTTAATTTATCTAACCACTCACATAAAGTTTCATTGTCATGTGTCCCTGTATATGATACAGAATTAATAATAAGATTATGTGGCAAATATGCATTTGATGATTTGTTATATGTATCTGAAAAAGCAAATTGCATTACTTTCATTCCAGGAAAATTGGTATCATTTACTAATTTCCTTGTTGAGTCATTAATTAATCCTAAATCCTCTGCTATAAATTCTTTTTTTCCAAGTGCTTCTTCTACTTTTTTAAATAATGAAATACCAGGTCCCTTTTCCCAAGTTCCTCTTTTTGCATCACTATCACTTGATAATATTTTATAATATTCATCAAATCCTCTAAAATGATCAAGGCGGACAATATCATATATTTTAAATGACCTTTTAAATCTCCTAATCCAAAAATCATAATTATTATTTTTTATATACTCCCAATCATATATTGGATTACCCCAAAGTTGACCCTCGCTTGAAAATGAATCTGGGGGACAGCCAGCTACAAACTTAGGTGTGAGTGTTTTATCAAATAAAAAATTTTCTTTTTCGCTCCAGCATTCTACACTATCTCTTGCAACATATATTGGTATGTCACCTATGATTTTAATGTTTTTATCATTTGCATACTTTTTTAATTTTAACCATTGTTCATTAAATTTAAATTGAATAAACCTATAAAAACATATATTTTCAAAATCTGTTTTATTATTATATAATTTTTGGATATTATCTTCATCATAGTATTTATATTCATCTTCCCATTCATAATAAGGTAAACCATTGAATTTATCTTTAATGCTCATAAATAAAGCATATTTTTCTACCCAATCACCCTCTTCATATATAAATTTTTTGTAACTCTCACTAAGTTCATGCCCATTTATTTTATCATTGAATGATTTTTGAAATGCCTTTCTAAGAAGTGGATATCTTGCACCATAAATTCTACCATAGTCTATTTCACTATCACTCTCTCCAAAATTCATATATTCAATATCTTCTTTTGTTATTAGTCCTTCATTTTTCAATTCTTCTAAATCAATAAAATAAGGATTACCAGCAAATGAAGAAACGCCTTGATAGGGAGAATCTCCAATTGTAGTTGGTACAAGTGGCAATATTTGCCATAGTGTTTGCTTTGTTTCATATAAAAAATCTACAAAATCATAAGCTTCCTTTGAAAAACAACCTATGCCATGCTTTGATGGTAGGCTGAATATAGGAAGTAATATTCCTGCTTTTCTCAAAATATTTTTAGTATAATTATTTATTTAATATTTTAAATATAAAAATATACTTTCTCCTTTATGTTTTCTTCTATTTTATTTGTATTTTTATTAAAAATATACATATATCTATTTTATCATATAAATTATATAAAGTCATTAATTTTATTTTTTTATAAATTTATTAATAATTATTTCATTATTTTGAATGTGAAAATCTATTTCTCCAGCTTCTTTTGTTTTTATTATTTCACAATTATTTTCATTTAATATTTTCAATACTTCTTCATTTGGATGTCCATAATTATTATTTCCAAAAGATATTATTGCATACAAAGGTGCTACTTTTTCAATAAATTCTTCAGAAGAAGATGTTTTTGAACCGTGATGAGCTACTTTTAATATATTAATATTTGATATTTGATTTTCTTTCTTCTCTAATAATATTTTTTCTACTTTTTTTGAAATATCGCCAGTGAATAAAAAAGAAAAATCTTTTTCAATACTTTCTATATTTAATTTTATAACTATTGATTGATAATTTAAATCTTTTTTTGATAAATCATCATCAAGTGGATAAATAATATTTAATTTACTTTTAGTAAAATTATCATTAGTAATATTTTTATTGAAAATCAAGCTAGTATCATAGTTTTCATTTTCAAAATAATTATTTTTATTACTAGATACATACAATATATTTATATTTTTACTATTAGCTGAATCAATTATTTTTTTATATTTTTCATTATCTTTTGCATAAATAGGAAGAGCAATATTATTTATTTTAATTTTATCTTCTTCATTTATAAGATATATAATGCCATTTGTGTGATCAGAGTCGGCATGTGTTAAAAATGATATATCAATTGTATTTATTCTTTTTGATAAAAAGAAAGGGCTTAATATATATTTTCCATTTTGTTTGTTGGAACTTGAACCACCATCAATAGTATATGTTGTTTCTTTATTTTGAATTACTATACTATCGCCTTGCCCAATATTTAAAAAAGAAATAGTATTATTATATTTATTTTGATAAAAAAGAAGATTAATAGAAATATAAACTAATACTATTGATGATACTAGCTTAACAAATTTATTACTATATATTTTTTTAATATTATTTGAATTTATATTTTTATTAATTTTTATATTATTATTTTTTTTAT
>JAUNSV010000037.1 GCA_030539055.1 Eubacteriales bacterium
ACTCACTCAATATCATTTTTTATTTATTGCTGCAATTATGATATTTATTGATATTATATTTAATATATATACTAAAAAAACATTTTTACATTCTATTCGTAATGCAATTATTTCATTAATAGCTGTTATTTGTGCTTATTTTACTTTTCCTGCAATGCTTAGACATTTATTAACTGGACAACATGGTTTGCAAACAATCGAAGAGGGAAGAGTAATGGCGGAACAAAAAGGTTTTGTTGATGGCTTTATTGGATTTTTTAATTTTTTAAATAAAGATATATTTGGATATTCACTAATAGTTATTATTCCATTAATTATTTTATTAGTAATTATAAAAAAAATTAATAATAAATCAAATAAGAGTAACCTATTTTCAATTAATGAAAAATATTTTATATGTATAAATTTATTTACATCATTTATTTTTATTATTATTTTAAGTGCGACAACCAAATTTAATGCTATTAGATATTTATTTCCTATATATCCTTTATTATTTTTAATAGTGTATTTTTTATTAAATTATTTTGTTAAAAATCAAAAAGGATTAATTAAATACTTTGCAATTATTAGTGCTATATTAATTTCTATACTATCATTAATTCATGAGCCTTATTATTTATATAGAAGAGATAAACAGTATTTAGAATATTTTGAGTCTAATTCTAATATTCCTGTGGTTATGGTTTTTGACAAAAAAAGTATTACAAGAACAGTGAATACTTTTTCAATGATAAAAAATAATGATAAAGTAATGATTATAGAAAAAGACCATTTACAATTTTTACAAGATGAATATCTTATTGATAAACCATACTATTTATTTATAATTAATTTTGTTGATGTAAATAATGTGTTTAATTATATAAAAAACATTAGAAAAGATTATAAAGAACCACAACATATATATATGGATCAATATTTGAGCTGTTTTTATATTTCTTAAAAAAATAAATACAACTTGATTATATTCTTTAATTTTGATATAATTTTTTTTGCACATAAATTATATTATTTATATAATATGAAAAAAACTTAGGAGGAAATATATGTTAGTTGCTGTTATTATTTGTGCTTTAATTGCTATTATTTATGCTATGATTTTGTCTTCTTTAATTAAAAAAGAAGATGAGGGAAATGATAAAATGAAAGAGATAGCTTTGGCTATAAGAGAGGGTGCTCAAGCTTTTCTTTTTTCTGAATACAAAATATTAGTATTTGTTATTGTAATTTTATTTTTTGCAATTTGGTTTGGAATTGGTTCATATCTTACAGCTATTTGTTTTCTAATTGGAGCTTGTTTTTCTGTATTAGCAGGGTACATAGGTATGAATATTGCTACACATGCCAATGTAAGGACTACGAATGCAGCAAAAAATCAAGGAATGTCTGGAGCACTTCTTCTTGCATTTAGAGGTGGTTCTGTTATGGGTATGTGTGTTGTTGGTTTTGGTTTATTAGGTTGTACTATAATATATTTTATTACTAAAAATCATGAGATTTTAACTGGTTATTCACTTGGTGCATCTACTATAGCTTTATTTGCTCGTGTAGGTGGTGGTATATATACAAAAGCTGCTGATGTTGGTGCAGATTTAGTTGGTAAAGTAGAAGCAGGAATCCCAGAAGATGATCCAAGAAATCCAGCAGTTATTGCAGATAATGTAGGAGATAATGTTGGTGATGTAGCTGGAATGGGAGCTGATTTATTTGAATCTTATGTAGGAGCTATTATATCTGCTATTACTTTAGGATATGTAATGTATGGTGGTGATGTTGGAGTTTCTTTTACTCTTTTATTAGCTGCCATAGGTATTATTGCTTCAATTATTGGTTCACTATTTGTACGAGGTAATGGAAATCCTCAAAAAGCACTTAATCTAGGAACATATATATCTGGTTTAATAGTTGCAATTGGTTCATTTATTATTTCATATAAATACTTTGGTAATTTTTCTGCTGCTATTGCAATTGTATCAGGATTATTTGTAGGTATACTTATTGGTTTAATAACAGAAGTATATACTTCTTCAGATTATAAATATGTAAAAAGAATAGCAAATCAATCAGAAGCTGGTGCTGCAACAACAGTTATTTCTGGGCTTGCTGTAGGAATGAGATCAACAGCTATACCTGTATTGCTTATTTGCTTAGCTACTCTTGTTGCTTATGGTCAATTTGGATTATTTGGCATAGCTTTAGCAGCTGTGGGAATGCTTTCAACTACAGGCATTACAGTAGCAGTAGACGCATATGGTCCTATAGCAGATAATGCTGGTGGTATTGCAGAAATGTCAAATTTGGAGAGTAGTGTACGAGAAATAACAGACAAATTGGATTCTGTAGGAAATACTACTGCAGCTATGGGAAAGGGATTTGCTATTGGTTCTGCAGCTTTAACTGCATTATCTTTATTTGTATCATATACAAAAGCTGTTAGTTTAGATGTAATTGATATTACTTATCCAAAAACTGTAGTTGGATTATTAATTGGTGCTATGCTTCCATTTTTATTTTCTGCATTTACAATGGAATCTGTATCAAAAGCAGCATATTCAATGATAGAAGAGGTTCGTAGACAATTTAAGAATATACCTGGAATTATGGAGGGCACAGCAAAACCCGATTATAAAGCCTGTGTTTCTATTTCTACAAAAGCATCGTTACATGAGATGATAGTACCTGGATTAATGGCTGTAATTGTCCCAATAGCAGTTGGTTGTATACCATTTTTGGGAATTAAAGCTTTAGGCGGATTACTTGCTGGTGCATTAATATCTGGTGTTTGTATGGCAATTTTTATGTCAAATGCTGGTGGTGCATGGGATAATTCCAAAAAATATATTGAAAGTGGAAATCATGGTGGCAAGGGTTCTCCAGCTCACCAAGCAGCAGTAGTAGGGGATACTATAGGCGATCCATTTAAAGATACATCTGGTCCATCTATAAATATTTTAATTAAATTAATGACAATTGTTTCATTAGTTTTTGCTCCATTATTCTTAAAAATAGCAGGTTGATAAGTAAATAGAGGAGGTAATTCTTTTATGGATTATACAAAAGAAATAGACAGACAATGTGTTGTTTTTCAAGGAGTCTCACATGGTGCTGCTCCAATTCCTGAAGAGGGGAAATGGATTAGCCCTAAAGAAATTAAAGATATCTCTGGTTTTACACATGGTATTGGTTGGTGTGCTCCTCAACAAGGTGCTTGTAAGCTTACTTTAAATATTAAAGATGGCATAATTCAAGAAGCTTTAGTAGAAACAATAGGTTGCTCTGGTATGACTCATTCAGCAGCTATGGCTTCAGAAATTTTACCTGGACTTACAATTTTGGAAGCACTTAATACTGATTTGGTTTGTGATGCTATTAATACAGCTATGAGAGAATTATTTTTACAAATTGTATATGGAAGATCTCAATCTGCATTTTCTGAGAATGGTTTAGCTATTGGTGGTGGTTTAGAAGATTTAGGCAAAGGACTTCGTTCTCAAATTGGGACAATGTATGGTACAAAAGAAAAAGGACCAAGATATCTAGAAATGACTGAGGGATATGTAACAGGTATTGCTTTAGATGAAGAAGATCAAATCATAGGGTACAAGTATGTATCACTTGGTAAAATGACAGATTATATAAAAAAAGGTGATACTCCTAATGAAGCATGGGAAAAAGCAAAAGGTCAATATGGAAGAGTGGATGATGCGAAAAGAATTATTGATCCACGCATAGAGTGAGGTTAAATATGATTACTTTTGAGGGATATGAACGAAGAATAGATGGTATTAATAAGGTACTTAAGAAGTATGGTTTTAGTTCACTTGAGGAAGCAGAAAAATTAACAAAAGATAAAGGATTGAATATATATGATATAGTTAAAAAAATTCAACCAATATGTTTTGATAATGCTTGCTATGCTTATATTTTAGGTGGTGCAATTGCTTTAAGTAAAAAATGCGAAAATGCTTCATTAGCTTCTGAAGCAATTGGAGAGGGATTACAAGCTTTTTGTGTACCAGGATCAGTAGCGGATAACAGAAAAGTGGGCTTAGGGCATGGTAATTTAGGCAAAATGCTTTTATCTGAAGAAACAAATTGTTTTGCATTTGTAGCAGGTCATGAATCTTTTGCTGCTGCTGAGGGAGCAATAGGAATAGCAAATAATGCGAATAAAGTTCGAAAAAAACCACTTAAGGTCATACTCAATGGACTAGGAAAAGATGCTGCTTTAATTATAAGCCGTATAAATGGTTTTACTTATGTTAGTACAGAATATAATCAATATACTAATGAATTAAAAGAATTAAGTAGAAAATCATATTCCAATGGAGATAGATCAAAAGTAAATTGTTATGGTGCTGATTCTGTTTCTGAGGGTGTTGCCATAATGTGGAAAGAAGATGTAGATATTTCTATTACAGGCAATTCTACTAATCCTACAAGATTTCAACATCCTGTTGCAGGCACATATAAAAAAGAAAGGATAGAACAAAATAAAAATTATTTTTCTGTAGCTTCTGGTGGTGGAACTGGAAGAACTCTTCATCCAGATAATATGGCTGCTGGGCCAGCTTCATATGGATTCACAGATACATTAGGAAGAATGCATTCTGATGCACAATTTGCAGGATCATCATCTGTGCCAGCTCATGTAGATATGATGGGGCTTATAGGTATGGGTAATAATCCAATGGTTGGTGCTACAGTTGCAGTTTCAGTTGCTATTTCACAAGTAATATAAAAAATATAAAGGAGGTATTATTATGCCTGCTCCTACTGAATTCAAATATGAAATTAAAAAACAATTTGGTGTAATTTCAGAAACTCAAAAAGGTTGGACTAAAGAATTAAATTTAATTTCTTGGAATGATGCTCCCCCAAAATATGATATACGAGATTGGGGACCAAATCATGAAAAAATGGGTAAAGGAATTACTTTATCAGAAAGTGATTTTGAAAAATTAAAAGAATTAATAAAAAATATGTAATTTATATTTTTAAATATTTATTTTAAAAAGCAAAAGTAATTTTTGTACAATTTCTTTTGCTTTTATTTTACAATAAATTATTATTTAAGGAGCTTTTTATGAAATATTATTTTATAATTAATCCAATATCTGGAAATGATTATAAAAAAATTGAATTAGAAGAAAAAATAAAAAATTATTTTTATGATTGTAATTATACAATATATAGAACAAAATGTGAAAGTGATGCTACAAGATATGTAGAATCTATAATACAAGAAGAAGATATCAATGAAGAAAAAAGATTTATTGCTTGTGGAGGAGATGGCACAATATCTGAGGTTGCAACTGGATTAATTAATTCAAAAAACACTTCATTAGCTATTTTGCCATGTGGTACAGGAAATGATTATATTAAATATTTTGGAAAAAAAGAAGACTTTTTATCAAAAAAGTATTTAGAAAATATAAAAGTAAAAAAAACAATAGCAGTAGATATTTGTAAAGTAAAATATAATGATATCATTTTTTATTCAATGAATGTAATTAATTTTGGATTTGATGCAACAGTATGTGATATAATGAACAAAATAAAAAAATATCCAATTATCGGTGGAAAAAATGCATATTATTCTGGTATTATTATAGCATTATTTCATTCTATAATAACAAAAAGTGAAATAATTATTGATGGAGAAATATTTTTTAATGATAGCTTGATTCTTTGCACTATAGCAAATGGTTCTTTTGTTGGTGGATCATTTAAATGTGCACCAAAGTCAAAAAATGATGATAATTTATTGGAAGTATGTATAATTAAACCCTTTAGCAGATTACTATTTCCCAAAATGATGCCCATATATATAAAGGGAGAGCATTTAGAATCAAAAATTATGAAAAAGTATGTTTTATATAAAAGAGCAAATAAAATCACAATAATTAATCATAATAAAAAT
Source organism: Eubacteriales bacterium (assembly GCA_030539055.1). Taxonomy (GTDB): domain Bacteria; phylum Bacillota; class Clostridia; order Lachnospirales; family Lachnospiraceae; genus UBA3633. Next base: position 5,927 of record JAUNSV010000037.1, read on the forward strand.
TCAAATGCTATGTTATTTACTATAGATGGGAATATGCATAAAGCAAATAAATTAGAATTAACAAATTATAACAAAGCTATTAATTTCGTTAGTATATAAAATTAATTTTAGATCTCATTTTTTTCATTTTTTCTTATTTCTAAATTATTTATTTCTTTAGTAATTTTTTCAATGAAATCATTAATACTCATACTTCCCTCGTTTTGTGCAAATCTTGAACGGAGAGAAATAGTTTGTTCTTCTTTTTCTTTAGGTCCTACAACAATCATATATGGTATTTTTTTAACTTGTGCCTCTCTTATTTTAAATCCCATTTTTTCGGACCTGTCATCAAGTTCTGATCTAATATTTGATTTTTGCAATATATTTAAAATATCATTTGCGTAATCAAGAGTTTTATCTGATATTGGAATTACTTCAACTTGAATAGGAGATAACCAAGTAGGAAATGCTCCCATAAAATGTTCAATTAATATACCAATAAAACGCTCTACAGAGCCTAAGCAAGTTCTATGTATCATTATTGGTTGATGTTTTTCTCCATCACTGCCAATATATTCAAGGTTAAATCTTTGTGGAAGTTGAAAATCTAGTTGTATAGTACCACATTGCCATTTTCTATTCAAACAATCACTTAAATGAAAGTCAATTTTTGGACCATAAAAAGCCCCATCTCCTTCATTTAATTTATAATCTAAACCTAAATGATTTAGGGCAAGTTTTAATCCATTTTCAGCATTATCCCATTCTATATCAGAACCCATTCGATCATCAGGTCTTGTAGATAATTCTATTTCATATTTAAATCCAAATTTGTTATATACATTATCGTATAATGAGACAATATTTTTTACTTCTTCTTCAATTTGCTCATTTGTAATATAAATATGTGCATCATCTTGAGTAAACTCACGAACTCTCATTAAACCATGTAATTCACCTGATTTTTCGTGACGATGCACTATACCACACTCAGCGAGTCTTAGAGGTAAATCCTTATATGATCTAGGTTCATTTTTATATATTAAGATTGAACCAGGGCAATTCATAGGTTTTATTGCATATACCTCATCATCAATTATAGTTGTGTACATATTTTCTTTATAATGATCCCAATGTCCAGATGTTTCCCATAATTTTTTAGACAAAATAATAGGAGAAGAGATCTCTAAATATCCATTTTCCTTATGTATTTTTTTCCAATAATCCATAAGAGAATTTCTAAGAATCATTCCGTTTGGTAAAAAGAAAGGAAATCCAGGACCAGCTTCATTCATCATAAATAATGATAATTCCTTACCTATTTTTCTATGATCTCTCTTTTTTGCTTCTTCAAGTATAGTAAGATAATTATCTAATTCATCATTTGTAAAAAATGCAGTACCATAAATTCTTGTAAGCATTTTATTTTTTTCAGAGCCTCTCCAATATGCACCAGCAAGACTTGTCAATTTAAATGATTTATTTAAAACAGAAGTATTAGTAATATGTGGTCCTGCACATAAATCACAAAATTCACCTTGAGAAAAAATAGTAATTTCACTTGTTTCTGGTAAGTCATTTATTAATTCTATTTTATAAATTTCATTTTTATCATTAAAAAAATTTAGAGCTTCTTCTTTTGTTAAAGCTTGTCTAGTAATTGGAAGTTTTTCTTTAATAATTTTTTTCATTTCATTTTCTACAATTTCTAGATCTTTTTCTAAAAAAGAAGTATCAAAATCAATATCATAATAGAAGCCATTATTTATTGATGGACCTATAGCTAATTTACTATTAGGATATAATCTTTTTATTGCTTGAGCCATAATATGTGATGCACTATGCCTTAGTGTAGATAAAGCATAATCACTTTTTTCATCATATTCCTTTACTGTACCATTTTGATCAATTATTGATATCATAATATTTCCTTTCATATTAATTAATTTTTTTAAAGCGTCTCCGAGAAGATTTGAACTTCCGACCTCACGCTTAGGAGGCGTGCGCTCTATCCAGCTGAGCTACGAAGACAGTATTTTTTTATATTATTATTTTCTATTTCTTCTTTTATTATGCCTATAATTATAAAACATACTTCTTAAAATCAAGAATAATAAAGCACATATTATTAGTATAATAATATAAATAAAAACTTTATAAATTGATGCAGAAATAATTAATTTTCCGTCTTTATTTCTATAAATGGGAGAGGATGGATTATCGATTGTGTTTTCTTGATTTGTATTATTTATAATAGCTGTAGAAATATATCCAGATGCCGATAAATTAGTAATATCCACATTTGTTATTACTTTTGTTTGAAAGCCTACAATAGAAGCAATACCTACTAAAACATTATCATAATAATATTTTATTACTCCAAGAGAATTTAAATCATTTGGATTTGTTTCTTTAAATGATAATACTTTTGTTAAATCAGAAAATTTTAAATCAATTGGTAATGTAACAGAAGATGAATCAGACACGATTAAGCTCTCAGGGAAATTCAAATAAACATTTCCTAATTTTAAAGCACCTAAAGTTCTATTGAAAGTTTTATCATTATTAATTATTTTAATACCTTTATAATTTTCAAATCCATATTTTAATAAATTTTTTATATCATTATATCCTTTTGTAAGAGAGGATACATTCATATTTACTAATAATAAGTGCATATCATCTATTTGTTTTGATGTTGCAAAACTATATCCATTTGTTTTATTACCACCATAGAT
>JAUNSV010000065.1 GCA_030539055.1 Eubacteriales bacterium
TTATAATTAAAAGAATTACTCCATATGTCATAAATGATGTTAATATATAATTTAATATATGCAATTCGAATATTGAACTTAATAAAGTTGCTATTACTAAAAATGCTATTCCTTTTATTAACTGCCAAGCTCTTGTTTCTTTTACAATTTGTATTAATTTAACTGTTATAAACAATACAATGGCTATGTCAATGATTAGCATTACTATCTTTATTGGATTACTTTTTAGTATATTTAAATAATTAGTTATATCAGCTTGGGTGTATTCTAATGTTGGTAAAAAAAATGCATTTTTCATTTGTATACCTCTTTTCTATCTTGCAAATATATAATATATTAATGTAAAGCCTACTCCTAATACCATTAATCCTGCTAAAACTCCTGCTATTATTCTAGTTACTAACTTTTGTTTATCTATTTTCTTTTTTGACATTCTAAAATTCACTCCTTAAATATATCTATGAAAATATATTATCACAATAGATTCTATTTTTCAATTAAATTTTATATAAATTGTAATTTTGCGAAGTGAGAAGTGGGATGTTGGAAGTGTGAATTTAGGGAAAAGCCTACGAAGCCTAACCCAATAAATCGCACCTCTCACTTCACACCTCCCACAGCATAATAACAAATTACAGGTATACTTTTAGATGTAAATAAATGAGTTTACATCTAATTTTTTTGGTTGTAAAATTATTTACATAGAATTTAAGTTAGAACAGCAAATTACAGAGGTCATAGAATCTATCAAATTGACAGTTCGGCTTTTATTCCTATTATTAATTTAGTTTAAGATAGTGAGGGCATTGACTCTATATAACAAGCCTGATGAAATAATAGTAGATGTAAAAGACTTAGATTCAAAAAGAAAGTAGGTGAATAATTTTGAAAACAGTATTAAGTATAGATGTTGCTAAAAATAAAAGTATGGTAATGCTTATGAATAGTGATGGAGAAATAATTATTGATACAAAGGAAATAAAACATAATTTAGAAGAGTTTAATCAATTAAAAGAAAAAATAAAAGTGATTAAACCAGATAATTTAACAGTATTTATGGAATCAACAGGTACATATCATTTACCAGTAGAAAGATATTTTAAAGAAAATGGATTTAATACTTTAGTTATTAATAGTTTAACTACTAAAAATAATTATGATACAATTAGAAAAACAAAAACAGATAAAAAAGATTGTTATAGATTAGCTAAGTTATTTTTTGTAAATGAAGTAGAATATCATGAATTATCCAAAAAGGATTTATATGCCAATTTAAAAGCAATGACAAGACAATATTTTTATTTACTTCAGCAAAATGTCAGTTGCAAAAATAGATACAAAAGATTATTAAATATATGCTTTCCAGAGTTAGAAAAAATCTTTAAATCAACAAGAATTTATGATGATACAGCATTGAATTTTATTAAAGAATTTCCACATGCAGAAATAGTAAAAGGAAAACGAATTGATGCATTGTATAATAATTTATTTAAAACAAATGGAAGAAATCTAAACTTTTATAAAAGATTAGCAGAAGCAATAAAAGCAGCTTCAACTAATTCGTATCCTGGAGTTGATAAAGAACATAAAGATGTTAAAAATCTTTCGGATATGGCTAAAATAGTACAAAATAATAATGGTATCATAAATGAATTAAGAGATAAAATGATAGAAATGGCAAAACAGTCACCATATTATGAAATAATAAATTCATTTTATGGAATCGGAGAAATATTAACAGCAGAAATACTTGGAGAAATAGGAGATATAGCAAGGTTTAATAGTCCAAAAGAAATAATAGCATTTTGTGGACTTGATCCAACAATAAAACAGTCTGGAAAAAGTATAAATGTAAAAGGAGCAATATCAAAAAGAGGAAACAAATATGCACGTTACATATTATTTAATTGTAGTCAAATGGTAGTAAAATTAGGTGCTTCAAATTACCAACAACATCCAGTGTATATTTATTACCAAAATAAAAAAGCAGAAGGCAAACACTACTACGAATGCCTAACTGCATGTTCTACAAAAATTCTAAGAATGTTATATTCTATGTGCAAAAATAATAAACAATTCTTAGAAAATTAATCCTAATTGAATTTTATCATAAAAAAAGTGAAAAAGATACAATTTTGAAAAAAATATATCGTTTTCGCTTGTTTGCTATACAAAAAAATAATATAATAAATTTATAAAAAATGGCTTGACAAAGATTAGATAGTCAATTTG
>JAUNSV010000038.1 GCA_030539055.1 Eubacteriales bacterium
ACTTATTAATATGATAACAGTTGATATGAGTGCATATAATAATAAATTTAGAGAAAAAATGAATAATCAAATAAAAGCATTGGGGTATTAAGTGAAACTTAATAGAACAATTATTTTATCAATTATGTTTGTTGTGGACTTCTGTGCCAATCTAAAATTTCCCCACTTGACATTTTAGTATATTTTTGTTAAAATATGCTTTCCAAAGTCGCTAGGAGGTGATTATATGTCTATTTGTCCAAAGAATAGGACTTCAAGAGCAAGAAGAGACTCAAGACGCGCTAATTGGAAGATGAGTGCTCCTAATCTTATAAAGTGTACAAAATGTGGCGAATTAACAATGTCTCACAGAGTATGCAAAAATTGCGGTTCTTATAATAAGAGAGAAGTTATATCACAATCAGAAAAAGCAAATTAATCCAGAATTATTTGTAATTTCATAATGATATATTATTTAAAAAAGGGTTGACATTAACTCTTTTTTTATTTATATTAATATAAGCAATATCTTGTGTATTATTTTTTTAAAACCACAAGATTATGTGGTTTAATATGATAAAAATCGGAATAGATACATTTGGCGGAGATGCTGGAGCTCTTAATCCCATACTTGCCGCAATAAGCTATATAAATGAGAATAAAGATGATAATCTTTATTTGTATTTGTATGGAGATGAAAAACAAATAAGTGAAGAAATAGAAAAGTCTTTAGATAAAAAATATATTAATAATATACAAATAATAAATACTAATGATTTCATTGATTTAAATAAAGATGTATTATCAGAATTCAAGAGACACACTACTTCTATGTCTCTTGGGATGAAAGATTTACAAGATGATAAAATAGATGCTTTTATATCACAAGGCTCATCTGCTGCCATAAGAATTTTTGCAAATTTTGTTGGCAGAATTAAGGGAATAAAAGAGTGCCCATTTGGTGCTTTAGTCCCTACTATGAATAAAAATACATTATTATTGGATAGTGGTGCGAATGTAGATATAAGACCAGAAGACTTACAGCAATTTGCATTATTAGGGTCTGTTTATATGAAGACATTATATAATATACAAAACCCATCTGTAGCATTATTAAATAATGGTTTAGAAGAAGAAAAAGGCAACAAACAAACGAAACAAGCATATCAATTATTAAAAAATGATAAAAGAATAAATTTTTATGGCAATTTAGAATTCAGAGATTTTCCAAAAGGCTTAGTGGACATCGTAGTTTGTGATGGATTTGTAGGTAATTGCATTTTAAAAACTTATGAGGGTACTTCAAAAGAATTAATTAAATTGTTAAAGAGTATTTTTTTGAAAAATATAAAAACTATGATAGCTGCATTATTAATAAAAAATGAATTAAAAGAAATATTAAAGAATTATTCTACAGAAAATTTTGGTGGAGCTCCTATATTGGGGTGTAAAAAAGTAATTATTAAATGTCATGGTAATTCTAAAGAGAAGGAATTATATAATGCTATTAACCAAGCAAAAGATTATATTGAAAAAGATATTACAGGTAAAATTATAAGTACCTATAATTAATAAAATAATTATTATATTTAGGAGATTAATTTATGGAATTAGAAATATTACAACAAATAGTATCAAGTGTAATGAATGTAGATGCAGAGAGTGTTAAACTCGATACAGATTTTGTCGATGATTTATCATGCGACTCTATCGAGATTTTTCAAATTATAATGGGTATAGAGGAAGAGTATGGTTTTGAAATTCCTACAGATGACATACAAAATATCCATACAGTAAGAGATGCTATTGAAAAAATAAAGGCTTTAAAAAATGAGTTGTGATACAGATTTTACTAGTCTTTATAAAAGCATAGGTTTTAAATTTAATAATGAAAAATTATTAAAGATTGCTCTTACTCACCCATCATATTCAAATGAAAACCATTTAAAAAAGAATAAAAATTATCAACGATTTGAGTATTTTGGTGATAGTATTTTATCTTTTATTGTTTCAGAGTATTTGTTCCTTAACCGTACAGATATTCAAGAAGGTGCTTTGACAGAGTTTCGTGCAAATTTGGTATGTGAAAATAGTTTATCTGATATGGCTAGAAAAATGAAGCTCTCAAAGTATATTTTTATGGGAAAAGGAGCTGAAAAAGAAAAAACATACAATAAAAATTCTATTTTGTGTGATGTATTTGAAGCATTAATTTGTGCTATATATTTGGATCAAGGTTTAGATAAAGCTAAAGAATTTGTTTATTCTCATTTGATAAATCAGCCACATATAGAAAATATTGATTATAAAACTATATTACAAGAGTATTATAAAGAAAATAGCTCAAAAATAAAATATACATTGATAAAAGAAGAAGGTTTATCGCACGACAAAAAGTTTACTATTGCAGTTTATTATGATAATAAATTGCTTGGTATGGGTATTGGGAAATCAAAAAAGAATGCAGAAAAAGATGCTGCACACAACGCTTTATTAAATCTTAAATTGGAGACAAAAAATGTACCTAAAATCGATTGAGGCTCATGGTTTTAAATCGTTTGCAAATAATACAACTCTTTTGTTTAATTCTGGCATAACTGGTATAGTAGGCCCAAATGGATCAGGCAAGTCTAATATTGCTGATGCTGTTAGGTGGGTTTTGGGTGAGCAAAAAGTAAAACAACTTCGTTCTAGTGCTATGCAAGATGTTATTTTTTCTGGTACAGAAAATCGTAAGCCTCAAGGTTATGCTTATGTAGCAATTACTTTAGATAATAAAGATAGAAAATTGAATTTAGATTATGATGAAATAACAGTTTCAAGACGCTTATACCGCTCTGGTGAATCAGAGTATATGTTAAATGGTTCGCAAGTAAGATTAAAAGATGTATCCGAGTTGTTTTATGATACTGGAATAGGTAAAGAAGGGTATTCAATCATAGGGCAGGGTCAAATTGATAAAATATTATCCGATAAACCAGATGACAGAAGAGAATTATTTGATGAAGCAGTTGGTATTGTAAAATATAAAAGAAGAAAAGCAATAGCACAAAAAAAACTTGATGATGAAAAAATAAATTTATCAAGAGTATCTGATGTTATAAAAGAACTTGATAGGCAAGTCGGCCCATTAAAAAAACAATCCGAGGATGCTAAAGAGTATTTAAAAATAAGAGAAGAATTAATTATTTTTGAATCAAATTTAACAATAAGAGAATTAAAACATGCAGAGGAACAATTAAAAGAAGTAAAAGAGAATACAGAAATCACAAAAAATGATTTAAATGAAAAAAGATTAAAACAAGAAGAAATAAAAACAAAATATTCAAAAATGGATATGGATATTACAAATTTAGATCTTAATATTGCATCCATAAAAGATAATATTTCAAATGAACACACAAATATTTCTAATTATAATGGTAGAATAGCAGTTTTAAATGAACAAATTAATTCAGAAAATCAAACCATAGAAAATAGAGAGCAAAGAATAAAAGCTTTATCTAATGATTTATTTGATCATATTGGACAAATAGAAAATAATATAAAAATATTAAATATTTTAAAATCACAAATAGATTTTATAAAAGACAATGACAAGAATAATGAGATGGATAAGGATGCAATTGAAAAAGATTTATCCAAGATAGAATCTCACATTATAAAAATTGATACAGATGTTAAATCTGTTATGGGAGAAGATTATACTTTAGATTTTGATAATATAAAGTCAGATACAATTTTTGAAAAAGATTCATTCTTTTTGAATCTAGATGAAAAAAGAAATGAAGTAGATCTTGTTGATTTAAAAATCAAGGAACTACAAAAAAAGATAGAAGAATTAGTACAAACTAATCAAGATAATGCTAAAAATTTAAGACAACTTAATGATAATTTAATTAATACTCAAAATAGTTTTCATACTCATAATTCTAAACTTGAGGCTGTAAAAAATCTTTCTGAAAGATATGAGGGATACGGTCAAGTAATAAAATTGATTATGGATAAAAAACAAGAAATGAGTACAATCAAAGGAGTAGTTGCAGACTTAATTGATACAACAAAAGAGTATGAAACTTGTATAGAAACAGCTCTAGGCAATAATATACAAAATATTGTTACAGAAGATGCAGATACTGCAAAAAAGCTAATTCAATATTTAAAAGAGGGTTCTTTAGGAAGAGCTACTTTTTTGCCACTTACTTCTGTAAAACCAAAAGTGGATGATTTATATACAAATGCTTCAAAAGAAGAAGGCGTTATTGGTTTAGCTCAATCATTAGTTCAATATGAAGAAAAATATAAAGATTTAGTTTTATATTTACTTTCTCGCTGTCTAGTTGTTAAAGATATAGATTATGCTTTAAAAATCAATACAAAATACAATCACAATTTAAAAATTGTTACTTTACAAGGAGAGTTATTACTACCAGGTGGTTCTATTGCTGGAGGATCATATAAAAATAAATCCAATTTGATGGGTAGAAAAAGAGAATTAGATGATTTAACAAATATTTGTAAAGAATTAAAAAATGAAATTGATAATATTAATGTTGAAAAACAAAAATTATCAAATGAATATGATAATTTGTATGAGGAGATAGAACAAAATAAGCAAAAATTAAATTTGATTGAAATAGAAAAAAATACTAAGATGCTAAATATTATTTCAGAGATCAAATTAGAATACTCTTCTATTTCAAATAAAACAGATTTTACTTGTCAAACACTAGATCGTTTAATAGAAGAATTTTCAAAAATATTTGAAGAAAAAAATGCTTTTGAAGATAAAACAAATTCTTCTGCATCAATTATTGATGAAAAAAATGAAGAGATAAAACAATTATCATATAAGATAGAAGAGCTTAATATATTATTGAAACAATATGATGATGAAATCATTGAAAAAACTAAAGAAAAAGAATTACTACTTGCTTCAAGAGATGAATATTTTGAATCAACAGATAAAATCACAGAGGATATTGTACATCTAGAGAAAGAGTTAATAAGATTGCAAAATCAAATTGAAAAGCATGAAAGTACTATTCAAAATATTTCTTCGCATATGTATGATGATTATCAATTAACTATGAAAGAATGTGAAGAAAAATATTCTAATGAATATGATGATACAAATGAATTAAAGAGTATGATAAAAGAAAGACAAAAACGAATTCGCGAAATGGGTCCAATAAATATTAATGCTATAGAAGAGTATAAGGGTGTTTCTGAGCGATATGAACTTTTGTCAACACAATATTCAGATATAACAAAAGCAGAAGCTACTCTAATTGGTATTATTAAAGAATTAGATGATGGAATGCGAAAGTTATTTGATCAAAACTTTAAAGTAATTAAAAATGAATTTGATAGAGTATTCAAAGAACTTTTTGGTGGTGGAAAAGCTACACTTGAAATTGTTGAAACAGATAGTAAAGATATATTGGATGCTGGTATAGCAATTGTAGCACAACCTCCAGGTAAAAAATTACAAAACATGATGCAATTGTCTGGTGGCGAAAAAGCACTCACAGCAATAGCTCTTCTTTTTGGAATTCAATATTTGAAACCATCACCTTTTTGTATGCTAGATGAGATAGAAGCAGCTCTTGATGAATCAAATGTAGACAGATTTGCAGATTATTTACATAATTTAACAGATAAAACTCAATTCATTTTAATTACACATAGGCGTGGTACAATGGAAAAAGCTGATAGACTATATGGTATTACTATGCAAGAAAAAGGTGTATCGGCACTTGTTTCTGTAGATTTAATTCAAGACCAATTAGATGATTAATAAAAAAGAGGTTATTATGAGAAGAGTAATGCTAAAATTATCTGGTGAAAGTTTATCAGGTGATGAAAAATATGGTTTTAATGATAACACAATTAAAAAAATTGCAAAAGTGATAAAAGACTCATTAAATGAGAAAGTCCAAATTGCTATTGTAATTGGTGGTGGCAATTTTTATAGAGGCAGAACTTCTACAGATATTGATCGATATAAAGCAGATGGTGTAGGAATGCTTGCTACATGTATGAATGCAATTTATTTTAGTGAATTTTTGAAAAATGAAAGTATTTCTTCTTCTATATATGGTGCTTTTGAAATAAATGGTTTTATAAAACAATTTAATAAAGATGATGCCATTAATGACTTAAATAATAAAAAAATCGTATTATTATCTGGTGGTACTGGTCATCCATATTTTACAACAGATACTGGAGTTGCTCTTCGTGCTATAGAGCTTGAGTGTACAGAAATACTAATGGCAAAAGCTATTGATTATATTTACGACAAAGACCCAAATGTTTACAATGATGCAAAAAAATATGATACTATATTTATACAAGAAGTAATAGATAAAAAATTAAATGCAATTGATTTAACAGCTGCAATTTTATTATTAGAAAATAAAATTCCTTGTACATTCTTTTTGGGAAAAGATATTAATAATATAAAAAAAGCAATTGATGGTACTGTTTGTGGTACAAGATTAATTATTTAAAAGGAGGAATTATGGTTGATTTAAAAGATTATTATCAAAAGTTGCAAAAATGTTTTGAGGCTTTTCAAAATGAAATGGGAACTGTAAGAGCAGGAAGAGCAAATCCTAAAATATTAGATAAGATTATGGTAGATTATTATGGACAAAAAACACCACTTCCACAAGTTGGGTCTATTTCTATTCCGGAAGCAAGAATTATTTTAATTCAACCTTGGGATAAAACTATAATAAAAGAAATAGAGAAAGCAATTAATATGGCAGATATAGGGATTAATCCTACATCAGATGGAATATCTGTCCGATTAATTTTCCCTGAACTTACAGAGGAAAGAAGAAAAGAACTTACAAAAGAAATAAAAAAAATGGGTGAAAATTACAAAGTATCTATTAGAACAATTAGAAAAGAATGTATGGACTTTATTAAAAAGAGTGAAAAAGATGGCAATTGCACAGAAGATGAAGTAAAACGATTAAATGATGAAGTACAAAAAAAGATAGATGATTTTGTATCAAAAATAGATAAAGAAGTGGAAGAAAAAAATAAAGAAATAATGAAGGTTTAATATGGAAGAAGAAAAAATACCACAATCGATTGCTATTATAATGGATGGGAATGGTAGATATGCAAAAAAAAACAATTTACCAATTGCCATAGGGCATAAGAATGGTTGTGATAATTTGGAAGTAATTTTGGAAGAAGTTGTTCGATTACATATTAAATATTTTACAGTATATGCTTTTTCTACAGAAAATTGGAAAAGGTCAAAAGAAGAAGTAAATAATTTAATGAGTCTTTTTCATATTTATATGCCTAGGATATTAAAAAAAGCATTGAATAACAATGTAAAAATTCATTTTATAGGAGACATAGAATCATTAGATGAAGAATTAAAAAATATGTGTTATGAAATGATCAATCAAACAAAAAATATGACAGGAACTATTTTTTCTATAGCTTTTAATTATGGTAGTAGAAATGAAATAATAAGAGCAATAAAAAAAATTAAAATAGAAGACATTAATAATTTAGATGAAGAAAAATTTTCAACATATTTAGATACAAATGGAATCAAGGATCCAGACTTACTAATTCGTACATCTGGAGAGTGCAGATTATCAAATTTTTTATTATGGCAAATATCCTATTCAGAAATTTATATTACAAATGTATTCTGGCCCGAATTTTCAATAGATGAATTACATAAAGCATTGTCTCAATATAGTATGAGAGAAAGAAGATATGGCACAAGAGTATAAAGCAAATATTAAAATCTCAAGTTTTATTACAAGAGCTATAAGTGGATTGATTCTTCTTATTCTGTCTGGTTTTATAATGTACCAAGGGGGCGATTTATTATTTTTTGCTTCTATGATTGTATCAGTAATTGGACTTATAGAATTATTAAGAATTTTTAAATTATCAAAATCCTCTTTAGGCTTTTTTTCATATTTTCTAACATTTGTATACTATTTTATTTTGTATGAGAACAAATCATATGTTGTATACTTTATTATAATATTATTATTAGGTCTTTTGATTTTTTATGTAGTTAAATATCCCAAATATAATATAAATGATGTGGCAATTTGTTTTTTTGGAGTAACATATGTAGCTATAATGTTTAGTTTTGTATATTTAATTCGATTATTGAATTATGGCTCATACTTTGTTTGGCTTGTTTTTATATCAAGTTGGGGTTCAGATACATGTGCATATTGTATAGGTTCTCTTTTTGGTAAACATAAATTAACACCACTATTAAGCCCAAAAAAATCTATAGAGGGTTCTATAGCAGGAGTTCTTGGTTCTGCATTACTTGGTATTCTATTTGTATTTCTTTCTAAAAGTATTTTAAATTTAAATATTAATGCAGCATATGTTGGAGTAGCTTTTGCTTGTATGATGGGGGCTATTATTTCCCAATTTGGAGATTTAGCTGCATCTGGAATAAAAAGAGATTATAATACAAAAGATTATGGTGATATTATACCAGGTCATGGTGGTATATTAGATCGTTTTGATTCAGTTATTTTTGCAGCACCAGCTGTGTATTTTACTTTATTATTATTTAGTTAATATGAAAAATACAAAAGAAAAAATATTACTATTAGGGTCTACTGTCTCCATAGG
>JAUNSV010000039.1 GCA_030539055.1 Eubacteriales bacterium
AAAATATTTTTGAAAAAATATTTTTGCAGGAACAGGGAGTCTCCTCGAACTCCCATTCACACCTAAAAGCGTGGCTTTTAGTAGGATACCTATAAAAAAAGAAGGCGACTTTTAGTCACCCTCATATTTATTGATTCTATAATATTATATTCTATATTCTTCATTAACAAATATATTTCTTATTTTATCTAGTGTAAGTCTTTTAGATTTTACATTATTAGCAAATAATAATAATGTAAATATAGTTACAGCTACTCCATTTATCTTGGTTGTCAATGCTATTCTTTCCAATTTTTCCTTTATATTTCCAACAAATTCTCCAGAAATGAAAGCAAAGTAATATTCTTTTATTTCTGAATCAAAGTTATTCCACCATGTGTTGGCATTTTCTTTCACATCTCTTCTTGTATTTTCTAATATGTATCTACTCATTTCATCTGCTTGCGAAATAGGTAAACTGTATCCTCTAGAATAGGCTTTAGTATCAATAATAACGCCATAATTTTTATTTAAATTATTAGTATAAATAATCCCATCTGGCTTTCTACTTCCACCTAAATGTAAACCTTTATATTTACATTCATTAAGCAATAGTTCCATCACCTTCATTTCAAACAATCTATTTTGATTACTATCAAAAGCTAAATCAATTAAAGATAAATATTCATGAGGCAATGAGTCTAATTTTTCTCTTACTCTATCCTTTCTTTCTGTTATTTCAGATTTTGTAACAGACTTTATTCTTGGAATTATAAAATCATTAATGCTGTCATTCAATTTGTACATCCCATTTCTTGTTTCTATATTAATACCAATATTAATAAATCCTAGTATATCATCTTCTATAGCTGTATAATATTCCGATATGGCATTAAATTGTAATCTTTCTTCTATTTCATTAAGTGTCAATGGTTTATTAGATTCAATAAGTATCTTTAATATATATGCTCTTCTTGTTCTAATATAATCCCTATCTTTCCCCTTAGTTGCAAACATTTCCCAAGAAACATTTTTCGATATCATTTTGTATTTACTTTTACCTTTTATTCTATTTAACGATTTTAATCCTTTTGCTGTAATTATATATGATTGTCCAATATTTTCTTCATATTCATTATTGCCTATTTTAACTTTAACAGATTTTGTGACTTGTTTTAATAACTCTAACTTCTCTAACCATTTTGCAATCATTCTTGCATATTTATCTGAAGATCCTTCAACATCTGTTTTTAGTTTGTTTCTTTCTTTGGTATTATCTAGCCCGTTTAGAGTCATAATAAATATATCTTGTGGCAAACTAGTAAATCCATCTTCTCCAATAAACCCTAGTTGTTTTCCTAATTCAAACTTTGTCATTATTTGACCTGTCTCTAATAGTTTTAATATTCTTACTGCTGGCGGATAACTTAATAATGCTAATTCAATATGTTCATCCCTTTCTTGTTCATCTTTTGAATTAGAGAATTCAATACCTATTTCAGTTATTTCAAAAGAATCATAATAATAATTATATTTTATAAAACCTAATGCTTGTGCCCATCTTACAAAATTATCTGCTGGCCAGTCTGAAATATATTCTCTTCTTTGTCCTTTTATAGTTGCTTGTACAATGCCATTACATCTTGCTGATGTTCTTGGAGTGAAAGAAGTTCCTACTAAATCACTATATGTAATCCTTAGTGGCTCACTATTTAGTACTGAAAGTAATCTTTCTCTTCCATCCCTTTTTTCAATTAGCTTTTTTATCCTCTTCTCAACTAATTCTCTATGTATTTTAGAATTTCTATTAAATATACAAACCACCCTATATAATGCATCAAAATCGCTCGGATCTTGTACCCAACCAAACGTCCTAAAATTTTTATTTTCCATATCCACTACATTTACCATGTTATATTCCCCTTTTTAATAGTTTGTTATTAAAACTTCTCTACTATTACCTTTTGTTGTATTATAACTAGAATTAGAGTAATTGTTTTGCAAGTCAATTATATTGTATTTGTTACTCCAGCTCTTTAACAATGTATTTTCTTTTCCTTTATGTTCTAAAACATTTGATAATGCAAATTTTATATTTTTCTCATTTGCTTTATCCAAAAAATTATATAATTCTAATTCTTGTTGTTCTTTCCAATCTTTAAATCCTCTATTTCCATCATTGTAAGAACCTGTTGTTATTAAATATGGTGGATCACAGTATATAAAATCATCACTATCCAGTTCATCTAATTGTATTTTATTAAAATCTTTTGAGATAAAATCAATGTTCATTGATTTTATCTTATTCATAAATAAAATCAAATTATTCTTCATTTTTTCTGAAAACTGACTTCTATTTCTTCCAAAAGGATTATTATATTCCATGTTATTATTAAATCTAAATTGATAATTAAACGAATAACATGTAAGTGTGTATAAGTCAATTGGATTTTTGTTTTTATTGTATTCTTCTCTGAAGCGCTTAAATCCTTCTTCATTATCTTTATTTAAGTTATATTTTTTTATTTTCTTATCTATTTGCTCTAATATTTCATCTACAGTAGAATTATATAACTTTTTATATAATTCTACAATAAAAATGTTAATATCATTACAAATAGTTTTGTTACTCGTAATATTGATACCTACATTAAATCCTCCAGAAAACAAATCCACAAATGTATCAATATCTGTTGGAAAATATTTTATTAGTTGAGGTAATAATTTATATTTTCCACCTATATAATTTAATGGGCTTTTAATAA
Organism: Eubacteriales bacterium; assembly: GCA_030539055.1. GTDB lineage: Bacteria > Bacillota > Clostridia > Lachnospirales > Lachnospiraceae > UBA3633. The sequence continues at coordinate 2,745 of JAUNSV010000039.1, forward strand.
ATCTTTTGCTATGGGTTATGTAACTATAAGTTTCCCCTTCTTCTTTTAACGTTGCATATTTTGGTAATGAAATAAAATAATTTTGATATGTTTTTTTTGTTTTTTTATGAATATAAAATATATATTCATAATGCGTTTCCAGTCTCTTTGTTAACTTGTTTTGATATTGCTTATATGGTATTTCATATAATTTATATGTTTCCGCTTCGCCATATCTCTTTAAAATATCCTCTATTACTTTTTTATCTAATATACCTTCTTGATTATAACTCATTATTATATGCTCAAATTTTGCATTATAAATAAGTTCGCTTAATTGTTTAGAAGCTTCTGCTTTTAGACAGTATTTGGATTTTTCCTCTGAATATTCTCTTACTCCTGTTTTTCCATTTATTATAGGATTATCATATTTTGCTATTGTTTCTAGTAAATGATAATTAGGTAAATATTGTCTAGAATTATATGGTGGATCAATATATAAAATATCTCCACTAATATTTTTTATTAATCTATTTGCATCTTCATTATAGCACTCATTTTGAACTCCATTATCTTTTATGCCCAACCTAATCATCTCGAAATTTTTATATGCTCTCTTATCCCATTGTTTTAAATAGGCTCCGTATGTTCCTGTTATATTAGAAACATATGGCACTCCTTCTATTAAACATGCTAACAAATAATTATATTCTTTCTCATTTATTAATTTATTCTCTTTCCATTCTTCAATTTTATTCCTTATAAAGTCTATTCTAGTTGCATTTTCATAAGTTAAATACATTCTATCACAATTCTCGCTAGGTGCATAATTGTCAGCAATAAAGCTGTTTTTACTACTCTCTTTAAATGTTTCTAAATACTCAAATATATCTACAATACCTTCACTTTTTAATCTTAAAAAGTTCGGTACCTTGTTATTTTCAATTGTAGCTTTTTGTAGAACATATGAAAAATATAGCATATCATTTGATATTACTTTATATCTATTTTTAAAATATCTTGATACTGATGATGTTCCTGAAAAAATATCACAAAAAACATTTTCATCTCCATTACAATTTTCATTTATAACCGCTTCTATATTACTTAATAAATTGGATTTGTTACCGATAAATCTCATAATTTTCTCCTTTGCATCCTAAAACATCCTTATTATATTTCAATAAGGATGTTTTTGCAATAGGTTTTATTAAATTTTTTTAAATACTTAATTAAATATTCTATAAATTGTATATATAATAATAGTTCTTATTATGTGGAAAATCTTGAATTATTATCTCTTAATTTAAACTTTATTATATTATTTGTTAAAGTTCCTTTTTCTAAGTCTAGCAATTCTTCAATATCTTTTCCATAAAAAAACAGTCCAGCATCGTTAAATGCTTTAATAAGATTTTGAGCCGTTAGAAAAACATTATTAATAAGTATATCTATAGATTTTCTAAACAAATACACTTCTTGTAAAGGCCATTCATTATCAAAAGGTTCTCTACTTCTCCATTTTTTATATGTCATATATTTCATTAAATTTTGATATTCATTTCTATCTATTAAATTTAATTGCATCGCTCTCATTATCATTGCAGCTATTGATACTTTCCATTTTCTTTTAAGTTCTTTATATAATTCTAGATTGCTTGGATTTATTAAACACTTTTTAAAGCTCTCCTTAGGTAACAAAAAGGCCGCAGCAAAATTATTTGCTTGATCCTCTATATTTTTTAATTCCATATCACTAAGTTCCGTTAAGTTTTCTATGTTACTATGCAATACTATATGTCCTAGTTCATGAGCAATATCAAAATTTCGTCTAACTCTTGACTGCTTATCATTACTTAATACAATACAATATTGATTAATTCCATTGATATTATGAACTTGAGTAAATGCATCAATTTTTTTATTACCTATATCTAACGTAGAAATTACTACTCCATGCTTTTCTAATAATGAAACCACGTTTTCAATTGGTTCATTTCCTAGTCCAAAATGCTTTCTAACTTGAATTGATATATCTTCTATATTCATACCTTCTGAATAATCTATAATAGGTATATCGAATTCTGGATAATCAAAATATTCTTGTAAAAAAGAATAAAATCTCAATATGTTTTTTGTCTTTACTTCTTGTGTTCTTAAATCTATCCTTTTTGTTGTTGACAATGCTCTGAAAAAAGTATTATTAATCTTTACGTCATCATTTTTCTGAATAAAAAACTCCTCTGGGAAATTTAAAACGTCTACAAGTAATTTGATTTTTTCATCCCTAGGTTTCATTCCTCTTTCATATTGTAATAATGCTTGCTTTGTAACATTTATCTTTTCTGCTAATTCTGTTAAGGTATAATTTCTATATTCTCTTGCTTCCTGCAATCTATCTCCTAAAAACAAGATATTATCCATTATTACCATACTCCTTTTCTTGTGCTCCTTTTTGTTTGGTTATTTCATTTGAAATATATTTTCCTTTAAGTTTTGGTGTTATATTTTCTTCTGCAAACTCTTCATTTTGTATTGATAGTGGATTTACTGTACTATAATCTACTGTATTTATCATATGACTTAAATCTTCTTCTCGTCCTTCAATTAATTCTCCATATTGATTAAGTATGTTAGTTTTAACAGTTTGCAATTTATAACCAATATAATTGTATGTAACTGCTACATGTTCTATATTATCAATATTATTTCCTATTAAATTAAACAAATCATTTTTTATTTTTAATAGTTCATCATAATATAGATCATCTGTAACTACTTTTTCAAATAAACTTAATTGTTGTTTCGGATATTTATTTTCGTCACAATTAAACATAGAACATGCAAATGTATAATTTTTAGAACCCCTCTTCTTTTCTTTCAACAATTGGTATAGCCTTCTCTCTGAATGAAAAGAATATAATTTTTGTTCTATCTCATCAAACCAAAACAATAATTCTCTTCCACGAATATACTTAAAAGCTTTATGCCCTGTTAGTTTTCCAACAGATGTAACTATTGCATTCATTATCTCATCTGTTTTCTCATCTCTTTTATGATTGTTAATCAAACCAGTATAGTTTTTAAATTTGTTTTCTGCTATACTCAATCCGAGTTGTATAGAAGAAACAAAAATTTCTTTTAACCTGTCCTCCATAATAGCTCCTCTCTATTTACTTTTTTTATTATTTTATTCCTTTTTTATACTTTTGTCAAGTGAATATGGAAAATTTTTCACTTTGATTTTCATTATATATTTTTTCACATTATCTTCTTATTCATTTTTGTTCTCTCAAGCCGTATATATTTTATAATATACGCCTAAAAAGAACCACTCTGATTTAATATTATGTCTAAAGCATTATTATTCTTAATTTATACATTCAAAATTGCTTTATAGCAATTTTGCAGGAAGAGGGAGTCACCCCAACTCCCAAAAACCACCTAAAAGCGTGGCTTTTAGCAGGATTACATCTTAAAAAGCAGGTGACTTTTAGTCACCCGCAAAAAACTTATATATTATCAAATATATTTTATTAGTACCAACCATAATATGATGTATATTTATCTAGTTTTTGTTCTTTATTTTCTTTAGATTCTTCATGATTTCTTTTTCCAAGCAATTCATCTTCTAAATCTATTGTTGGATCAAACCAATCAGCTTTTTTGCCTGCCCATTCTATCCATTTTTTTGTTTCTTCATTTATATTATTTTTTGATTTTAATCCCTCTATATAATTTCTAATGTTACAAGCTACTCTAAAATCCTCTGCTATATTTACTAATGCCTTAATCTTTTCTGCTTCTTCTTTTTTTCTATTTCTTATTTCTTCTCTTTTTCTTTCTTCCTCTCTTTCCTTTTTTTCTCGTTCTTCTCTTGCTAATCTTGTATTTTTAATTTGTTCGGATTTTTCATATAATCTTATTATTATATCTGCTAATCGATTTTCTAATTTAATGTTATCCGTATCTTTTATATAATTTCTACTTTCAAAAGTTATTTTTAATTTTCCATTATATATATAATCATATTTTCGTATGTTAGGTTTGTATGCATATTTAGATTTTCTTCTTTCTTCTTCATACTCTAATAACTTTCTAGCTTCTTCTTTTGTCAGTTCATGATTAACCTGATCTTTTAATTCTTCTAGTTCTATAGTAACTAATTCATTTCTTATTTGCATGGAAAAATCATTATTTATTTTTCCTCCAAGTTCTTCTATTGCATAATAAATACAACTTAAAATTTTCATACATCTTTGTTTTGTAAGTTTTGAAATATTACAGAAGTATCCTGTTTCGACTTGTTCATGTACATTATAATAAGGATTATAATAATTTCTTTTTCTTTCTTCCCTTCGTTCTTCTTGTAACTTATTTTTATAATCACATATGATTTTATGTAATTTTTTATGTTTATCGATATTTAATTTATCTATAACTTTTACAATACTATTACATGCATCTTCAGATAAGAAATTTAACATATTCAAGTTATTATACAGCATGTTTTCTTTATTGCTTAAAATATCAACATTTTTATCTTTTCTATTATCTAACATTCGTTCTGAAACAGTCTTAAATCCATTTAAATATAATTTAATCTGCTTTGTTGTTGGCTCTGTTAAAGGAACAATATCTTTAGTAATATCTAAACCCATATTCTTTTTGGTCCAATATGCAGATGTTGGATATGAAATATCATTTTCTTTACATATATTACTTAATTTTGAATAATTTAAATTATATTTTTTGGCCACTCCTGTTAATGATATTTCCCATATTTCATCATAAAGTTCTTGTCTAGTCATTATAATAAATTCATTCATCATAGCTTACCATTCCTTCATATTTTCTTTCTTTATTCTTATATTTTCCTAGCGAAAATGCATACTCATATAATTCTAATTCTCTTGTTTTGCATTTTCGCTTAATATAAAAAGTAAATCATTTTTCATCGATTCAAATTCTTTAATAATCGTAGATAGATTATTTTCAATGTTTTGAACTCTAAGTTCTGATATTTTTCCATATTTGTATGCAATCATTCTTTCCGCTATAATATGATAAGACCAGCTTTCTGAATGGGTTCTATCTTTTTCCTCATTATGAATTGCAAATCCAATTGGTAATAAATTATTTTTTAATCCTATAGTTACTGCCATTGCAGAAATTCCAAGATAATCTCCGGCAATCTTACAAGTGATTTTTGATATTTTTCTAATATCATCATCTGTGTACTTACTCATAAATACCTCCTTTAATTTGTAAAATAAGTTTCTAATTACTAATAACATGATACCATGATTTTTAATAGTATTCAATTAGGTGAATAGGATTAAGATATTTTATTAATAGCTTAATTGTAATACAAATGAATTATGATAAAAAAATTAGGCAAGTTTATTACCTGCCTTTAAACTATTTTATCATTTCCATAATTAATTTTGTCCCATATTTAAATCCGTTCTTTAAAATATTTTTGATTGTAATATGCATTTATACTATCATAGATATCTAAATAAGTAGTGAAATGCTTTTCTTGGTTTTGCATTTCATCCTTTAATTTTTGATACTGATATTCTAATTGCGTATTTAAAGTTTCTAAGTTTTCTTTATCTTCTTGTGTTATCATAGCTAATTCTTCTGCTAATGCTTCAAATATTATTTGTAATACATTTAAATGTTTATTATTAAAAATTTCCTGTATTTCCATATTCACCACCACCTTTAGTGTGTGATGTTAACTCTATTTTTATTTCTTTTCAAGTCTTTTTTAAAAAATTATTTGCATACAAACTATTCCAATCAAAATTACTATAATCTCTGTCACTTTTATATCTCCAGTTATTATAATTTATATTATTATTCTTTATTATATCTTTAA
>JAUNSV010000040.1 GCA_030539055.1 Eubacteriales bacterium
TTATTTTGTCATTATCATCTACTAGAGGATTGATTGATTCATCTATTTTGTTTTTTTGTTTTAAAGCTTTTTCTTTTCTTTTTTTATCTTCTGCATCTCTTACTTTTTTATCTGCTTGATACAATAATTCATCATAAGTTTTAGATAACTCTCTCTCACTCTCTTTAATTTTTTCTTTTATTAAATCTTCTTTTGTTTTAATTAAAGATTTTTGTTTTTCTTCTTTTATTGTTAATTGTCTTTTTATAGAAGATAATTTTTCTTTCTCTTCTTTTTCTTTTAAAATTATTTCTAGTGCTTCTTCAAAAAATTCTTTTGTATTTATTTCACTATTCATTTTATCTCCTTAGCATTTCTTTTATATTTTTTTTGTATTCTTCTACTCCTGGTTGGTCAAATGGATTCACTCCTAAGTGAGTAGCAGACAAAGCACATGCCATTTCAAAAAAATAAAATAATATTCCCAGGTTATAAGAATTTTCTTTTTCAATAGTGAGAGTAAGATTAGGTACTAAGCCAGAAGAGTGTGCTTTTTTTGTAGCACTATGTACTACTTGATTCAAATAGTTTACAGATTTATTTTCTAAATAATTTAATTTATCTTTGTTCTCTTTATCTTTATTTATTTTTATATCTTTATTTCCTTTTTTTAATACAAGGAAGGTTTCAAAAATATTTCTCCTTCCCTCTTGCATCAATTGACCTAGAGAGTGCAAATCAGAAGATAAATTGAGTGATGCAGGAAATAACCCTCTTCCATTTTTACACTCCGATTCTCCAAAAAGTTGTTTCCACCACTCTCCAAAAAATCTTAAATTTGGTTCGAAAGAACTCATTACTTCTATTTCTTTTCCTTTTAAATATAATATTTGCCTAATAGCAGCGTACTTAGCACAAGAGTTTTCTTCAAATTTTTCACTCCATATTTTTTTTCTTTCATCATTTGCACCTTGTATTAATTCATCTATATTTGCCCCACTTGTAGCAAGTGGCAATAATCCAACAGCTGTAAGAACAGAGTATCTGCCTCCTATATCATCTGGCACTACTAGTGTTCTATAACCCTTTTCTTTACTCATTTCTTTTAATATGCCTTTTTGCTTATCGGTAGTTGCTATAATTCTTTTGTTTGCTTCTTTTTCTCCATACTTTTTTTCTAATAATTCTTTTAATATCCTAAATGATACAGCTGGTTCCAAAGTTCCACCAGATTTTGAAATAATATTTATATAAAAATCTTTTTTCTCTAAATATGCTACTAACTCTTTTAAGTAAGTCCCACTCAAATTGAATCCAGCAAATATTACTTCTATATTATTTTTGTTTGGAAAATATGAAGACAAAAAATCAATCCCAGCTTTTGCACCTAAGTATGAACCACCTATACCAATAACTACAAGCACTTGTGCTTTCTCTTTTATTTCTTTGGCGTATGTTTTTATATTCTCAAATTCTTTTTTATCTATCTTATTTGGTAAGTCAATAAAGCCAGTGAAATCGTTTCTTTGTTTTAATTCACTCATAGCTAATTTTGTTTTTATTTCATACTTATTTAATTCTTCATCTTTAATATATTGTTTTACATTCTCATAATCTAATTTTACATTACTCATTTTTTTATCTCCTTTGATAAAATTTTGAAATGCTCTAATGTTAATTCTTCTGCTCTTACATTTTCATTTATATTTATTTTGTTTAATATCTCTTTTATTGTATTTTTATCTATATGAAGTTCATTGTATAATGAATTTATTAATGTTTTTCTTCTTTGAGCAAAAGATGCTTTTATGATTTGTATTAATTTTTTTTCTTCATCTAGTGGTAATTTTTCTTTATCATTTTTTTTAGCAAATTGTATTAGGCTTGAGTCTACATTTGGAACTGGAAAAAATGAATTTCTTGATACATTAAATAAAAATTTTGGTATTGAATAGTATTGCACAAATAGTGTGAGTATTCCATAATCTTTAGTGTAGGGTTTTGCAAAAATCCTATCACTTACTTCTTTTTGTATCATAACTGTTAGTGTTTCAAATTGTATATCACTAGTGATTATTTTCATAATTATTTTTTGTGTTATATAATATGGTAAGTTAGATACAAAAAGTATTTTATATTTTTTTATATCAAAACCTTCATTTGTAAAATTTGATAATACATTATTTAAATCTGATTTTAAAAAATCTTCTATTATTAATTTAAAATTATTTTGTTTGATATTTTTGTTTATTATGTTTTCTAAGCTTTTATCTTTTTCTATAGCTATAGTGTAATTTGAATTTTCTACAAGTTTTTCTGTAAGATTTCCAAGACCTGGTCCTATTTCTATTGTAAGTGTTTTATCATGAATATATATTTCTTTAATTATTTTTGATAAAATATTTTCATCTATAAGAAAGTTTTGACCGAGAGATTTTTTTATATAAAAATTATTTTTTTTTATTTCTTCTTTTACTTTTATCATCAAAACCTACTCTTTTGCAATGCTACAACTATATTAGAACCATTTTCTTTTAATAATTTGTTCATATCTTCATAAGTTAAATCTATTCTCTCTTTTTTTATTGGATTATAAGTTCTATATATTTTACCATTGTAAGATGTAATCATTGTGTATGTTCCATCTTTAAAAAAAATTGTTACTGGCATATGTTGTGCTAAATAGTATTCAACATCATTTGGTATCATTAGAGAAGCATCAAATAGTATAAATACATCTTGTTCTATTATTTGATTTGTTAAAGTTTCTAATTCTTCTGTGTAATCTGATTGTTTTTCTATAGGCATTTTTAAAAATACATAAGCTGGTTTATTTGATCTATTCCATATTGTTCTACCCTTATATTTTACAAATCCAAATTTTAATCTGCAATCTCTAACTGCTTTTTGTAATCTTAAACTTTTTGATACAAGCTTTTCATTGTCATAAGAGTAATAATAATTTGTTTGTAAACTTATTTTGGAATTTGCAAGCTCAACTGTTTGATAACTTACGAGATCTGGTAATATTACTTTAATTGAATTAATATTTTTTTCTTTTGCTTCAAAATAATAAATTCTTTTTTTTATTGAATCAATTTCTGATTTTATATTTTGTAGACTTTTCATTTCTTCAAATTGTGTGTTAATTATTATATCTGTAGTATCTACAATATAATTTTTGTCTTCCTTTATAAATTTTTTGTATTGTATTCTATTATCAAATGATTCAAAATCTTGAAAATAATAAGTTTCATCTACATAACTTCTTTGCTCTCCTGTTAGTGCATTAAAGAATCGAAGAGTGTGTACCATATCCATTATTTTTCTGTCATTACAAAACCAAATATCTCCCTCTTCTCCTATTCCATAACAAAGATCTGTATAAACAAATCCACAGGTCATTATTTTTTCATTTGCATTTGCATTTATAATTTGTTGATAATCTTTTTCATTGTCAAAAATGCTAATACTTTTTGTTACATCATTTTCTTTAATCTCCCAAGATACAAATCTTTGATCGAAAGATATTGTTAATTGATCATTGATTATATTATCTACTATTATATTCATATCTTTATTATCTATATCTATAGCATAAATTGAATTATTAAAATAAATATATAAAATATTTTTTTGATTTAAATACGCAAGTCTTTCTATGTCGCATCGCATATCTTCATAAAATGAATATACTGGTACAAACAAATCTTCATATAGGGCATTATCCATAGTGTTATATGAATATATTGCTACTCCAATTTGACCCTCATCTCTCCCTCTGTTCATATAACCATATACTAATATTTTGATTGTACCTTGCTCGTTTACAGATAATACTTTTATATCGTATTTATTGTAAATGTTTTTGAAATTTTTGATTTCATTATCTTTAAATGAAAATGCTTTTGTTAGTGTAATATTTTGTTCATCATATAAAAAAACTTCTTTTTGTTTTGTGAATGCTTTATATCTTTCATCACTTGATTGCACTACTTTTACTTTAGAAATATTTGTAATACCTAAATACATTTTGTTGTCTTTTATTTTAAGATTTTTTTCATCTAAATACTCTTCTGTTGTTCTAGTATATTTCATTACAGATATTTTGTTGTCCATAAATCTAAACACATATTGGTTAGTATTAAAGTAGTAATCAAAATTTCCTTGTGTATTTGGAGAACGAGTTATATACTCTGCGTTTATAATATAACAATAAGTTTTTGCATCTAGTAGTGTATACTCTATGTCACTTGCTAGTGCCATTTTTGTATCTTCCCAGGTTATTTGAGAATATTGAGATGCAAGTGTGATTTCATTTAATTGATTTTGATCGGCGTTGTCATTTCTTTCTAGGTAAATTATCAAGGATCTTGCTTCATTATAATCAAATGATTTTACTACAAAATCTTTTGCAAGATTAATCATATCATTTACTTTGCTTTCACTTAGCCAGACTATAGTTGTGTAGTAGTAAAGTGAAGTTTCGCCTGTTTCTAAATGAATTTTTAATAAATACTCTTGATCTCTTCCTATGAGATTTTGTATTCTTAAAATGATTTGTGAAAAATTATCTTTTTTATCTATGTATCCTACTTGTGTTCTCTCTATCAGTGCATCGGAGTATTTATCTCTTACTTCATAATTGATAGAATTAATATTATTTGTAATATCAAAAATATCTACTTTTAATATTCTATCCTCTGGTATTATTGTTAGTGTTTCATTTGCTACTCCCTCTACATTGTCGCCATTGTATGCTCTTAATTGATTTATTCTTTCTTCTCCTGCATACATATAAAGTCTGGGTAATTTTGATTCTTCTATACTTGAAAAATTTTGATATTCATTTCTTAAAATAAGAAATGAATTTAATGTATAAATAACTGTTGCTAGTATAAAAATAATTATGTATATACTTTTTCCAGTAATTATTGAGTACAATATTTTTTTGAATTTTTTCATTTATATTATTGATCCATCGCTTTTTCTAATGAACGAACTTCTTCTTTAGATAATCTATAAGTACTCTTTCCATCCTTTACTGGTCTAATATACAATATAGAAGTTTCATTGTTTGTAATGCAATTATATATTACGCCAGAATTATGATAATTTAATAGTGTTAATACCCAAGATCTCTCGCCACCTTGAACATCATAAGCATTGTATCTTACTAAACCTACCTTTTGAAAAGACATTTTTGATAATACATTTAAGTCTCTTATTTTTTTCTTATTTATTTTATTATCTTCTAATAAAAAATCTACATCCTCTTTTAAAGATACAAATAAGCCCTCTAGATTTTCGGCAGTTTTTCCTATCAAAAAACGATCTAATCTTTCTTCTAAAACTTTTGTTTTATTATGCAAAATGATTGCTGTTGTTCCAGCAAAAAGAATTGCAATTATCATTATGCTATATATTATAATTGTCATTGCATCTATTTGCATTTTTATCCTCACTCAATATTATTTAATAATAAATATAATCTGTCTAATTCTTCTTTTGTATAATACTCTATTTCTATTTTGCCCTTGTCTTCTGATCTTGCAATTATTCTTACTTTAGTATTTAATTTTGTTTTTAATTTTTTTTCTAGGTCTTTATATATTGCTTTTAATTGTTTTGTGTGATCTCTGTTCTCTTCTTTTCTTTGATCATCTCTGTATTTTGATAAATCATTTAAGCGTACTAGTTTTTCTATGTCACGAACTGTAAGTTTTTCTTCTATTACTCTATTTGCAATTTTTTCTCTTAATTCCTCATTCTCTATAGAAAGTAAAGCTCTTGCATGACCTGAAGTTAATTTTCCATTTTTTATTAATTCTTTTATTGTATCATTTAATTTTAAAATCCTAAGTGAATTTGTAATTGTTGCTCTATTTTTTGATACTCGTTTTGCAACTTCTTCTTGTGTTAGCCCATATTCATCTATCAAATTTTGGTATGCTAGTGCTTCTTCCACTGCATTTAAATCTTCTCTTTGTATGTTTTCTATAATAGCTATTTCTTTTGTTGTTTTTTCATCATACTCTTTTATTATTATAGGGACTTCATTTAATCCTGCAATTCTTGCTGCACGCCATCTTCTCTCTCCAGCAACTATTTCATAGTAAGAACCCATTCTTTTTACAATTAAAGGTGTAATAACTCCATATTTTAATATTGATTGACTTAATTCATTTATTCTATCTTCATCAAAATTTTTACGAGGTTGGTCTTTGTTTGGTTGTACAAGATTAATATTAACCATATAAGGTTTACCTTTTTTTTCATTTGAAATCTCTTGGTCATTTGTATTTTCATTTTCTTCTATGTCATCACTACTTATTACTTTTTTTATAACATCATTAATAGGTTTTACACCAGATATTGGTTGTACATTTACTTTTGGTTCATCTGCATCAATTTTTAATGTAGGAGAAAAAGTACTTGTAGAATTGGAATTTGTTGCATCCAAATTTATTTGAATTTCATCATTATTTCTATTTTCATTATTTAAATTTTCTGTTGTTACTTCTTCTTGTCTTTTTATTACATCCTCTCCAAAAATTTTTCCTAAACTTGTACCTAATCTTTTGCTCATTTTGTTGTTATTGATAGCCATTGTTCTTATTCTCCTTCATTTTTACTTAATATTTCACATGCCAATTTTCTATAACTTTCTGCTCCACTGGAGCCTGAGTCATATTGTAATATGGACACTCCGTGGGAGGGTGCTTCTGCTAATCGAACATTTCTTGGAATCATAGTATTAAAAATTTTTCCTCGCAAATATTCTTTAACTGTATCTACGACTTCTTGCGATAATTTTGTTCTTATATCGTACATTGTAAATACGACTCCCTCTATTAATAAATTTGTATTCATTTGTCTTTGAACTATCTCGACTACATTCAATACCTGACTTAAACCCTCTAATGCAAAAAATTCACATTGAATAGGTATGATAATTGAAGTGGCTGCCACAAGTGCGTTTATAGTGATGACTCCTAGAGAGGGTGGACAATCGATTATTATATAATCATACTTATCTTGTACACTTTTTAGACACTCTTTTAACACATTGTAGTTTCCTGCTTTATTTGCAAATTCTGCATCTATTGATGATAAATTAATATCACCCGGAATTATATCTAAGTTCACAACCACATCTTGGATTATGGCTTGGTTTGGATCAATATTTTCATTGATAACATGGTATATTGTATTTTGTGCTTCTGAAATTTCTATGCCAAAACCAGATGTAGCATTTGCTTGTGGGTCAAAATCGACTAAAAGGACTTTTTGACTTGCTTCTGCAAGTGCTGCCGCAACATTAATTGAGGTTGTAGTCTTACCAACCCCTCCTTTTTGGTTCGTTATAGCTATAATTCTAGCCATCCATTCACCTCTTTATTATATTTTTTACATTGTACTACAAATATAAATAAGTGTCAATCTTATTTTATTATATATAATTTTAAGTAAATTTTAATTTACTATATTCAATAGTTTATTATTGTAATTATTTATTGTTATTTATAATTTTATTTGCTTGGTTGGGATAATATGTTTCACGTGAAACATTTGATATTGCTTTTTTAATTTTTCTATGATTTACTTTTTTTTAAAATAGTAATTTTTTTCTGTGGTTGTTTTATTTCATATTATTATTTCAAATTACTTAAAGATAAATGTTGATTTCTTTTTTTAATTCAAGCTTAATTAATCATGTTCAATAGTAAACTATTGTAATTTGTTATAGTTATTCATTATAATAAAAGTATCTTGATTAAAGTAATATACTTCATCTGAATAATATGGTAATATTTTTTCTTTATTTTATTATTGTTTGATTTTATATAGTAATATTTTTCAAGGTTTGCTTTATTTCGTATCATTACTACAGTTTCCGGAAAAATGATGCTTGTATATTATTTGTTTTGATTTTTATCAATCTAATTGCATTATTAATCATTTTGGTTTTTTCAATATATCAATTATTTAATTAGTGTCATATGTTTCACGTGAAACATTTTATAAAGTAGCAGTTATTCGTGCTTTTTTTATTCTAGTTTTTGAATAATTACAATTAAGATTTGAATAGTTTTTCTTTCTCAAATTATTATTTTGTTTTATATGCTATAAATGATTATGCTTATATAATTTTTCTTCTTTAGATTGTTTATTTTTGGTTAATGATTCTTTGTTTTATTGGAATAACATATTTTAAGCCATACAATTAAATTTCATCAATTTAATTAATAAATATTTGGTTTTTGATTTTGTTTTGAAATAATATAGTTTATTTATTCATATTAAATAAATACAATCTTATATTTTCTCATCATTAATCATTGGAATAATCTATTATACTAGTTCAATAGAATAAAATATTTTTATTAACAATAATTGTCTTGGAATAGCTTGGTTAGATTGAAATATTGGTCTAACTGATTAATAATGGTATATAGTTTTTCTTTGTAAAATATTTAAAAACATTATTTTGCTTGTTCCTTTT
>JAUNSV010000066.1 GCA_030539055.1 Eubacteriales bacterium
TATTTACTGAAAGATATTATCAATATAATGGTATAAAATATAGCTTAACAGATATATTTAATAAATTTATTGTTCTTTGGAAATATAAAGGAACAAAATGTAGTACAGCAGAAGTTCTAGAAGAATTAGACATTGTGGAATATCCTAATACAAATGCGGAAGAAGCAATTCTAAAATTATGCGATTTTATAATAAATATAAGAAATTTTTTATTATTTGAAAAAAGCAGATTAGATGATGAAGCTGATGAAGCTGAACAACATAATAGATACTGCTTAGATGGAGAGGAAGTTAAGGTTCCTAAACGACTATTTATACACGATAAGATGATAAATGATTTAATTAATGAAATATTAAATAGTTTAAATTATGAAATTCTAGAAAAAGAAGATTACCAATGTTTTATAGTAAAGAAAAATGTTGATTCAGAAGAAACTGCAAAAGTCATACAAGATAATGATATATCAGCTAAGGTTTTGCAATACAACGATTATAGGATAGTTTATGATAAAGATGCAAAGAAAGATTTATTAAAATCATTAGCTGATTATTTTGAAGGGCACAAAAAACAAATTAAATCATTTAATTCAGACTTAGAAAATAATATAAGCTTCGCTTTAAACAATTTTAATATAAGACATAACAATACTACGGGAGCAAAGGCAAATGAGTTTGTAAAAAGTATTAGTGATAAAGAATTAATAACTCTATATGATAAAACTTACTTTTTAATGATTATTGCATTTAGATTAATAGCACTAAAAGATTTTGAAAAAGATATAGATGGTATTAGAAAAAATAAGTTCAAAAAATAAAGGAGATGTAATTAATGACAGAAAAAGAAGTAATTGAAGCAATTGAATATATGCAGAAGTATCAAACAGAAACGGACAAACTTGAAGCAAAAACTGCTGAAATAGACTTTCCAAAAAAATGTTATGATACAATTTCAGGATTTGCAAATAAATATGGTGGAATTATAATATTTGGAATAAATGAGTATAATAGTTTTATAGAACAAGATGTATATAATGTAAATGATTTGCAAAAGCAACTTACATCATTATGTACTAATTCTATTGAGCCTAAAATAAGACCAGAATTTTTACCTATTACATATAATAATAAAACATTGTTAGCAGTGAAGATAGATGAAATTCCACAAAACAAAAAACCATGTTACTATAAAAATGCTGGGATAAATAAAGGTTCATATATTAGAATAGGAGATTCAGATGAGCCTATGACTGATTATGAAATATATAGTTTACAAAGTTATAAGGATGGAATTCAAGAAGATTTAAGGCCAATAAAAAGAGCAGCAATTGATGATTTAGATAAAGAAAAAATTGATTTATACCTTGAAAAGACCAAAAAGAACAAACCAAATTTTTCAAAATTTTCTGATGAAAAAATCTTGAAATTAAGTGGAATTATTGAAAATAGTACAGGAATTATTTATCCAACACTTTCTGGACTTATGATGTTCGGAGAATACCCTCAAGGATATTTGCCACAATTATTTGTAGCATGTGTAGTAGTTCCCGGTACAAAATTAGGCGACATTGGAGAAATGGGACAAAGATTTGATGATAATAAAAGAGTTGAAGGAACACTAGATGAAATGTTAGATCAAACTTTAACTTTTATAAGAAGAAATATTGGGACTAAGATTATAATTGATAATACAGGCAAAAGAGAAAATATACCAGAATACCCAATGAAAGCCTTAAGAGAAGCAGTAGCAAATGCCTTAATTCATAGAGATTATAGTATTAGTAGAGAAAGTGCATATATTTATGTGCAAATTTATGATGACAGAATAGAAATAATAAATCCTGGTGATTTATATGGTAATAATAGATTGGAAAATTTAGGTACTGATATGATGTTGGAGGCTAGAAATAAGAATATTGTAAAATTACTTGAGGAAAAAGGAGATATTATTGAGAATAGGCATACAGGAATTGCAACTATGAGGGAAGAAATGAGAAAAAGTGGGTTACCAGAGCCAGAATTTCAATCCTTAAGAGGAGATTTTAAAGTAATATTTAGAAAAGAAAAAATTAAAAATAGTGAACAAAATAAAAATGAAGAATTCAATGAAAAGTTCGTTGAAAAG
>JAUNSV010000067.1 GCA_030539055.1 Eubacteriales bacterium
TGCTCTTAGTCAACATAGTAGAAATAGAAAAGCAGGATATTTGTTAGGAAAAGGTAATAAAATTGAAGATATAAAAAAAGAAATTGGAATGGTAATAGAAGGAGTAGAAAATACAGAAGTTGCATATAAATTAGCAAAGATTAATAATATTGAAATGCCAATAGTAAATAGTGTATATAATATATTATATAATTCTTTAGAGCCAAAAGATGCTTTAAATCAATTAATGACAAGGAAAAAAAGAGAAGAATAGTTTAATTAAAAAAGAAAGGTTTAGAAATAATATATGAAATTAGTTATACAAAGAGCTCAAAATGCTAAAGTAGAAGTAAATAATAAATTAATAGGTGAAATAAAAAAAGGTTATGTAGTTTTATTGGGTGTTGGACATAATGATACCACACAAACAGCAGATTATCTTGTAAAAAAATTAGTTAATTTAAGAATATTTACAGATGAAGATTATAAAATGAATTTATCTATAAAAGATGTAAAAGGTGAATTATTAATAATTTCACAATTTACTCTTTATGCAGATTCACAAAAAGGTAATAGACCTAGTTTCGTAAATGCTGCATCACCTGATAAAGCAAACAAATTATATGAATATTTTAAACAAAAATGCTCTGAAGAAGGAATAAATGTAGCTTCAGGAATTTTTGGAGAGCATATGAAAGTAACTTTAACAAATGATGGTCCAGTAACAATAATTTTAGAAAAAAATTAATATGGATATCTTTCATATAAATATTTTATTATATTATCTGCATTATATTTGTTTATGTTAATAAATATATTTTCATCAAGACTAATCCACATATTTATAAGATAATCATCTTTATTTTCAATATATACACCTATAATGTTTGCTATTTCAATAGGATTTTTAAATTCTTTTTTCCATTCTAAAATTTTTTTGTCATAAAAAAGAACTCTATTTCTTCTTGAATATATTTTAGTAAGTTTGTTAAACATATTTTTAGAAAAAAATCTTAAAAGCTTATTAGGAGATGCTAAATATAGTTTTACAAAAAATGTATTAGTATAAGTTTTTTGTAAAAATTTATATATTTCATTATCTTTATTACTATATAGATTTACACACGCACTCATAAAACCTCCACATATTTAGTATTTATTTTTTAATATCATCTATACTAAAGAATAAAAGGTAATTTTTAGTAAATAATATTATTGGTGATATAATTTATGAAAAAACTAATAACTTTTTTGATTATATGTAGTATTACACTAATATTTTTAACTGGATGTAATGATATAGAAGATGATAATAAATCATTAATATCTAAAATAGAAGAAGAATTAAATTATTTAGATTCAGAAATTATTGAAATGTTAAATGAATTAAATAGTATTTCTTTGACTAATTATGATATATCTATTAAAGAAGTAACTAGTCAAGAAGAACAAAGTGGAGCAACTAGTGAAAAAACTTCTTCACAAGAATCTTCTAGATCAGATGATGAAAGTGCTGAAGAAACAAGTACACAAAAAGAATCTAATATAATGACTTATGAAATGATTCCAAATAATATATTAACTAAAAAAAGCGAAATAAATTGGGGAGAGCTTAAAACTAGAATTGAAAATTTATATTCGACATGGTCAGTTATTGTTTTGGATTTATATGAAGCAAATATTAATTCTCAAGATATCTTAGACTTTAGTTATAATATAGATAACTGTATAACAGCAATAAAAAATGAGGATAAGATTACATCATTAGAAAATTTAGCAATAATGTATTCTTATATTCCAAAATATTTTTCAAATTTTAGTAATGATTCACAACTTACAAAAATTAAAACCATAAAATCTAGTGTTATGAATGCATATAGTCTAGTAGATATAGAAGATTGGAACAAAATAAATGAAGAATTATTGAAAGCTGAAGATGTTTTAGTTAGTATAATAAACGATATTAATAATACAAAAGGCAATCAATTTTCTATAAATAAGGCATATATATTATTAAAAGAGTTACAAACATCTGTAACTACAATGGATAAAGATATTTTTTATATAAAATATAAAAGTTTAATAGCGCAAATTAATATTTTGTGATATAATATTAAAAGAGCAAGTCAG
>JAUNSV010000012.1 GCA_030539055.1 Eubacteriales bacterium
ATAAATAATTTATAAATGACAAGAAAAAAAATTATAAAAAATAATAAACAAAAGATTTCTCTTAGAAATGAAGTAATTTTAGTTTCTATTTCTACTATATCCATTTTTATGTTTTTATCTAATATAAATTTGTGTGGAGCTATAGGCGAATATATAAAAAATTACTTGTTTTTTTTGTTTGGGATTGAGTCTTTTATAGTTCCATTTTTAATCATTATTTTATTTTCTATTACTTTAGATTATTCTAATAATAACAAATTATTGATTTATATTTCTTTTATATTTTTTATATTTTCCACTTCATCATTAATAGAATTATTCTTTCCTGAAAAAGGTGGTGTAGTAGCAATTTTTATAGTTAATTTTCTAATGAATTTTGTAGCTAAAATTGGTTCAATTGTAATTTTATTTGCTATTTGGATTATTAGTATAGTATTTTTAACAAGAAAACCAATTTTTTCTATAATTACCAAAAAAAGTCTTGACACAGGAGATAAAATTGGAAAGGAAGCTTTAGAAAAAGCTAAAAATGCTAGTACTATTTTTTCAAACAAGGTTCAAAATTTACGAGTAGAACATAAAAAAAATACAATTAATAATATCCCTTATGAAAATATGGATAATCAAATTCAAAAGAATTTTGATATTAAAAATGATTCTTCTTTAAAAGAAAACATTTCCTTAAATCTATTTAGATCCAACACAGAAGCAATTGCAAATGTAAAAGACATAGGAGAAGATTTTCACTTTAATAATGACATACAAAAACCTTATAAAGAATTAGTTGAAAATGAAAAAAAATTTAATAAAATAAATATTGATAATTCAATTGATAATATAAAATCAATTGAATCTGCAAGTATATTCAATAATGATGCTTTTTTTAAACCATTTGATAACAAAATAATTAATGATGAAAAAGATTATTTAGAAAAAAATGATACATACAATTCTCTTAAAAACGATAGTTTACATAACTATGATGATACTAATTTATTTAAAAACGATTATGTGAATGAAATAAAACAAAAAGATGTTGTAAGCAAAAATATAATACATAAAAAAATTGATAATTTTGAACAAACAATTACAAAAAATATAAATAAAAAACAATACAAATTCCCACCATTAAATATATTAAATAAAAATATTTCACAAAATAAAATTGATAAAACAATGATTCAAAATACTGCTTTTATTTTACAAAATACACTAGAACAATTTGGTGTAGGAGCAAAAGTAATTAATGTATCTATAGGCCCTTGTGTTACACGATTTGAATTACAACCAGAAATTGGTGTACGAGTATCAAAAATTACATCTCTTGAGGATGATTTAAAACTTGCTTTAGCTGCAAAAGAAATTAGAATAGAAGCACCAATACCTGGAAAGCAAGCAATAGGTATAGAAATACCAAATAAAGAAAATTCTGTAGTTTATATAGGAGATATTATTAATTCAAAAGAATTTAAAGAATCAAAATCCAAATTAACTATAGCTCTAGGAAAAG
Source organism: Eubacteriales bacterium (assembly GCA_030539055.1). Classification (GTDB taxonomy): domain Bacteria; phylum Bacillota; class Clostridia; order Lachnospirales; family Lachnospiraceae; genus UBA3633. The sequence continues at coordinate 1,511 of JAUNSV010000012.1, forward strand.
ATGTCTCTGGAAATAATATAATATTTGATTTAGCTAAAATGCCTCATATACTAATTGCTGGAGCAACTGGATCTGGAAAATCTATATGTATAAATTCAATAATTGTATCTTTAATATATAAGGCTACTCCAGATGAAGTAAAACTTTTGATGATTGATCCAAAAGTAGTTGAACTACAATCTTACAATGGAATACCACATTTACAAACAGAAGTAATAACTGATCCCAACAAAGCAAAAAGTGCATTGAATTGGGCAGTAGCAGAGATGACTAGAAGATATCAAATTTTTTCTGAGGCGAATGTAAAAGATTTGGAGGGCTACAATTCTTTTGTATTAGAATATAATTCACAACATGATGAAATAGATCATAAGGAAAAAATGCCTCAATTTGTAATAATAATTGATGAATTAGCTGATTTAATGATGGTTGCATCTAAAGAAGTAGAAAATTCAATTGTAAGAATAGCACAATTAGCTCGTGCTTGTGGAATGCATTTGGTTGTTGCAACACAAAGACCTATGGCTTCTGTAGTAACAGGCTTAATAAAAGCTAATATTCCATCAAGAATAGCATTTGCAGTCTCTTCAGGACTTGATTCAAGAATAATTCTCGATATGCAAGGTGCAGAAAAATTATTGGGAAAAGGAGATATGCTTTTTTCTCCAAGTGGATCAAATCAACCACTAAGAGTACAAGGTGGATATGTTTCTGAAATAGAAATAAATAAAATAATACATCTTATTAGAGAAGAAAAAACTATTGTTGAAAATGAAAAAAAAGACCAAATAAAAGAGTATATTACTAACGAAGATAGTAATTCTAGTTATAATGATTTAGATGAATTATTTTATCAATGTGGTAAACTAGCAATAGATACTAATCAAGCTTCTGCTGGTAATTTTCAAAGAAAATTTAAAATAGGATTTAATCGTGCTGCAAGAATAATAGATGAATTAGAAAAAGAAAATGTTGTTGGTATTCAAGAGGGTAAAAAACCAAGAGAAGTATTAATGTCTTTAGAAGAATTCAATCAAAAATTCAAAGGAGAATAATGTTTAAATTAATTGATTTAATAAAAAATATTGATTATGAAATAATTCAAGGAAATGTATCAAATATTTTAGTAGAAGAAATAGTATATGATAATCGTAAAGTTGTAAATGATTCTCTTTTTATTTGTATAAAAGGAGCAAGATATGATACTCATTCAAATATAAAAGAATTATATGACAAAGGATGCAAAGTATTTATAGTAGAAAGGGAAGTACCTTTAAATAATATAGAGAATGCGATAATTATTAAAGTAGAAAATTCTCGTTTGGCTTTGGCATTAATCTCTTGTGAGAGATATAATAATCCATCTAAAAAATTAGTTATGATAGGTATTACTGGTACAAAAGGTAAAACTTCAACAGCAAAAATTATTTGTAATGCATTAGAAAATAATGGTTATAATGTTGGAATGATAGGCACATTAGGTATATTTTACAATGGTAAATATTTTGACTCTGGGAATACTACTCCTGAATCAAATGTATTACAATTCTATTTAAATGAAATGCTTAATAACAATGTTACTCATGTAGTAATGGAATGTTCATCACAAGGTTTTATGATGCATAGAGTAGATGGAATTGAATATGACTATTCTATTTTTACTAATATTACACCAGATCACATTGGTGAAAATGAACATAAAGATTTTGATGAATATTTTTATTATAAGAAAAAAATATTTGATCAATCTAAATGCACTTTTATAAATCAAGATAATGAACACTTTGAAGAAATAAAAAGATATGTTGAATATAAAAATATAGAATATTATACTTATAGCATTGATAAAGAATCAGATATTAAAGTGAATGATATAAAATACATTCAATCAGATAATTTTGTTGGTATAGGATTTACACTATCAGGATTATACGAGGATGAATATGAATTAGCTTTGCCTGGAAAGTACAATATATATAATGCTTTGGCTGCTATAACAGTTTGTAAAAAAATTGGTATAAAAAAAGAGATTATTCAAAAAACTCTTAAAAATATTAAAATTGATGGCAGAATGGAAGTAGTATATGCATCAAAAAAATATAAAATATTAGTTGATTATGCCCACAATCCCGTATCAATGGAAAATTTACTAATAACTCTTAGAGAGTATAATCCAAAAAGATTAGTTGTTGTATTTGGATGTGGTGGGAATAGGGCAAAAGAAAGAAGATTTGGTATGGGTAGAGTTGCAGCAAAAATGGCGGATTTATCTATTTTAACTGCAGATAATTCAAGATATGAAAAAACTGAGGATATTATTAATGACATAAAATCAACACTTGTTCCAGAGGGTGGAAAATATATAGAAGTACTCGATAGACGATTAGCTATAGAGTATGTAATTAAAAATGCCAAAGAAGGTGATTTAATAGCAGTTATAGGAAAAGGGCATGAAGACTACAATGAAGCAAATGGACAAAGAACTCATTTTTTAGATAAGGAAGAAATATTAAAAGTTGTTGAAAAAATACGCTAGTATAATAATAGATATTACTAACGAAGCGGTCGATAGACCGTTTTATTATTTTATTCCCTTAAATTTAAATAATCAAATATCAATAGGGACAAAAGTATTGGTACCTTTTGGCAATTCTAATAATTTAAAAGAGGGCTTTGTAATATCCATATTAAACGAAGACGAAGTATTATTTGATAAAGAAAAAATCAAAGAAATAAATAATATAGCAAAAAATAAAATTTCAATAAACGATATATTATTAAAAATGGCTATTTATATGTCAAAAGAATACTTATGCCCATTAAATTTATGTTTAAAAACTGTGCTTCAAGTTAAAAGAACAATAAGGAAGAATATTAGACAAATTGATATTTCAAAATATTATGAAGAAAACACAGACACTTCACTAAATAAAAAACATATTTTAAATGAAGAACAAAATAAATGTAAAAATGATATTTTATTAGATATAAATAAAGAAAAATTTTCATACAATTTATTATATGGGATCACTGGCTCTGGTAAAACAGAAGTATATATGTCTATAATAAATGAAGTAATAAAAATGAATAAAAAAGTCATTATCCTTATTCCAGAAATTTCATTAACATATCAAACGGTTATAAGGTTATCAAAAAGGTTTATTGGAAAAGTAGCTATTATTCATTCAAAAATGAGTGAGGGAGAAAAATTTATTCAATATGAGAAATGCATTAATAATGAAATAGATATACTAGTTGGTCCTAGATCTGCTATATTTGCACCTTTTGAAAATTTAGGATTAATAATTATAGATGAAGAACATGATAGATCATATATTTCTGAAACATCTCCTCGTTATAATACAATAGATTTAGCAGAATTTAGAGCGAAAAGTCAAAATGCTACACTCCTTTTAGGCTCTGCTACTCCTTCATTAAAAACTTATACAAGAGCATTAAATGGTGAAATAAGTATTCATAAATTAACAAAAAGAGCAAGTAATCAAAGTCAATTAGCAAAAACTTATGTAGTTGATTTAAGAGATGAATTTAAAAATAAAAATAAATCTCCATTTTCAAAAATTTTAAATAATCTAATATTAGAAAAATTAGAAAAAAAAGAACAAATTATACTATTTATGAATAGGAGAGGATATTCTAATCTAATTAATTGTCGTAGTTGTGGTCATACTATTAAATGCCCTCATTGCTCTGTAGCCTTAACAGTTCATAAAAATTCTTTATTAAAATGTCATTATTGTGGATACGAAATAAAAGAACCTCTTTTTTGCCCTGAGTGTAAATCGCCACATATTGGTACATTTGGTATGGGAACTGAAAAATTAGAAACATATGTTAAAAAAAATTACCCAAAAGCTAGAGTTCTTAGAATGGATGCTGATACTACTCAAAAAAAAGGATCCCTAGATAAGATTATAGAAAAATTCAGAAATAAAGAAGCAGATATTTTAATAGGAACTCAAATGATAGTAAAGGGGCATGATTTTCCAAATGTAAGTTTAGTTGGAATTATGGCTGCAGATATGTCATTATATATACCTGATTATAAGTCATCAGAGCTCACTTTTCAATTAATTACTCAATGCTCTGGAAGATCAGGAAGATCAATTGAGGGTGATGTAGTAATTCAAACTTATGATCCAGATCATTATGCTATTGAATATGCATCAAATCAAGACTATGAAAAATTTTATCAATGTGAAATTGAATTTCGTAAAATGTTAAATTATCCTCCATTTATTTATCTTCTTTCAATTGAAATTTCTTGTTTAGATGAATCATATTTAAATATTTTTATTAAAAATATAAAGGCATATTTAATTAAAAATATTAAAGATGTAGATATTTTTGGTCCATCAAATGCAAATATATATAAAATTAAAGATGTATATAGAAAAATGATTTATATTAAAGGAAAAAATAAAGAAGAATTAAAAATAATAAGAAATGATTTAAATTCATATATTAAATCAAAGAATGATAAATCGTATATAAAATGCAATTTCAATATTGAATAAAGGAGATTATTTTGATTAAAACCATTATAAAATCAATAAGAGAATATAAAACTACTTCTATATTATCTTCTGTAACAGTAACAATCGAAGTATTTGTAGAAATATTAATTCCTTTTTGTATGGCAAATTTAATAGATAGAGGAATTGAGGGATCGAATATTTCTTATGTAAATAAATATGGATTATATTTAGTTATATTATCGTTAATTCAAATTACTTTTGGAATTATTTCTGGAAGATTTGCATCAAAAGCAAGTGCTGGTTTCGCATCAAATTTAAGAGATGATGTATTTGATAAGATTCAAACATTTTCTTTTTTGAACATAGATAAATTTTCATCTGGATCTTTAGTAAGTAGACTTACAACAGATATTTCTAATATTCAACAAGCTTTTCAAATGACTATTAGAATGGCTGTTCGTGGTGTTATAATGCTTATTTTTTCTATTATAGCTGCATTTATTGTCAGCAAAGAAATTGCTATAATCTTTTTTATTATTGCACCAATTATCGGACTAGCATTTTTTATTTTAACAAAAATTGCTTTTCCATTATTTGAGAAAATGTTTAGAGGATATGATGATTTAAATAATATTTTATCTGAAAATTTACGAGGAATAAGAGTTGTAAAGACTTTTAATAGAGAAAAATTTGAAGAAAAAAAATTTAAAATATTATCTGGATTTATTTATGGAGTAGGATTAAAAGCAGAACGATTAACTGCACTTTGGGATCCTATTATGAATATAGCTATGTATTCAACTTCTGTTTTAATACTTTACCTTGGTGCAAAAGAAATCATTGCTTCTGGTAATCTGTCTTCTCTTGGACTTACAACAGGTAGCCTTATGAGTTTAATTACTTATAGCATTCAAATATTAATGAGTTTAATGATGATATCATTTGTTTTTGTAATGCTAATTATTGCAAGTACATCAATGAAAAGAATTATAGAAATATTTGATGAAAAACCAAATATTTGTAATCCTATTAATCCTATTTATGAAGTAAATGACGGTTCTATTACTTTTAATAATGTATCATTTTCATATAATGTACATGCAAACAAAAATGTATTAAGTAATATTAATTTACATATTAATCAAGGAGAGATGATAGGGATAATGGGAAGCACTGGTTCATCAAAATCTTCCTTAGTAAATTTAATACCAAGATTATATGATGTTATTGATGGTGAAATATTAGTTGGTAATGTAGATGTTAGAAAATATGATATTAAAACTTTAAGATCTCAAATTGGTATGGTCTTACAAAAAAATATATTATTTAAAGGTACAATAAAAAGTAATTTAGAATTTGGAAAACAAAATTTAACTGAAAATGAAATAAATGAAGCTTTAAAAATTGCTTGTTGTGAAAGTTTTATAAAAGAAAATGATAATAAGAGTGAGATAATAGTTGAACAATCAGGTGGTAATTTTTCTGGTGGGCAAAAACAGCGTTTATGTATAGCAAGAGCTTTAGTTAAAAAGCCCAAAATATTAATTTTTGATGATTCAACATCAGCTGTAGACACAAAAACAGATGCTAAAATTAGAGAATCAATTAGATCTTTTTTACCAGAAACTACTAAAATTATTATTGCTCAAAGAATTTCATCAATTAAAGACTGTGATCGAATAATAGTAATGGAAGATGGAAGAATTGTAAATATTGGAACTCATAATGAATTATTACAAACTTCACCAATATATAAAGAAACATATTATTTACAATTAGAAAGTGGGCTAACAGAATGAAAATGAAAAATAAGAAAAATATACAAAATAATGTTTTTGATAAAGGTATAATAATAAGACTATTCTCTTATTTAAAACCTTATCATATAAAAATTATTACAATTATTGTCGCTATTATTATTTCTTCTTTAGTTAGTGTATACACCTCTTTATATATACAAGTAGTAATTGATGATTATATTTATCCTTTATTAGCTAGTAATAACCCTGATTTTACTTTATTTATTCATTCAATTATTAGATATGCTATTATTTTATTAATTGGTGTAATTACTAGCTTAATTTTTCATATGATGATGGTAAATGTATCTCAAAGTGTTTTAAAAGATTTAAGAGATGAAATGTTTTCAAAGATGCAATATTTTCCTATATCTTATTTTGATACAAATTCACACGGTGATTTAATGTCGCATTTTACTAATGATATAGATGCATTACGCGAATTAATAGGAAGAACTGTAAGTGCTATTTTTACATCAATACTTACAATTATTTTTGTATTTTTTTCTATGCTTTTAACAAGTATAAATCTTACAATTATTATATTAGTATGTATTACTATGATAATAATATATTCGGGATATTTAGCAAAAAAATCTGGAGAACATTTTTTTAAATCTCAAGATGCTATAGCTGCCTTAGATGGTTTTGTAGAAGAAATGATCAATGGAGCAAAAGAAATAAAAGTTTTTTGTTATGAAGAAAAAAATAAAAACAATTTTAATGATAGAAATATACTATGGAAAGAACAAGTTACAAAAGCAAATACTTATGCTTCAATCATTTTTCCATCTATGGCAGGTTTTGGTAATTTATTATATGTTTTAATAGCAATTATTGGTGCATTTTTTGCAATTAATTCTTTTCCAAATTTTTCATTAAAAGGTATTAATATATTATCTTTAGGTATGATTGCTTCTTTTTTATCTTTAACAAAAAGTTTTGTAAGACCAATTTCTGAAGTATCTGCACAAATGAATACTATAATTCAAGGTTTATCAGGTGCAAATAGAATATTTAAATTCTTAGATCAAAAATTTGAAATTGATGATGGTACTATAGACATAAAAAAAGAAGATGTAAAAGGTGCTATAGTTTTTAATAATGTAAATTTTTCATATGACAATAATAAACAGATTTTAAAAAATATTTCATTGTATGCAAAACCTGGACAAAAAATTGCTTTAGTAGGACATACTGGAGCTGGAAAAACTACTATTACAAATTTAATTAATAGATTTTATGATATTAATTCAGGAGAAATATTATATGATGGCATAAATATAAAAAATATTACAAAATATTCTTTAAGAAATTCCTTGGCTATTGTTTTACAAGATGTAAATTTGTTTACTGGAAGTGTTATGGATAATATAAGATATGGAAACTTAAATGCAAGCGATGAAGAATGTATTAAAGCAGCTAAAATGGCTAATGCTTCATCATTTATAGAAATGTTACCAGATGGTTATAATACTCTTATTACAGGAGGTGGATCTTCATTATCACAAGGTCAAAGGCAATTGATTTCTATAGCTAGAGCATTAGTTGCAGATCCAGAAGTATTAATACTTGATGAAGCAACTTCTTCTATAGATACTAGAACAGAACAATTGATATCTAATGGTATGGATACTTTAATGAATGGAAGAACAGTACTAGTAATTGCACATAGACTTTCTACTATTAAAAATGCAAAAGCAATACTTGTAATGGAAAATGGAGAAATAATTGAAAGAGGAGATCATGAGACTCTTATGAATTTAAAAGGTAAATATTACGAATTATATTCAGGGAGTAAAACAATATAAAAAGTGAAATATCTGTGAATTAGCACTCAATGCTTGACAGTGCTAATAATTTATGATATAATACAACTAAATAAACAACTTAGTCTTAGCGAATGTTAGGACTAAGTTGTTTTTAAGAAAAAAGGAGGTTATATTATGAATATAGAAAAATTTACAAAAAAATCTTTAGAAGCAATGAATTATTGTGAAAAAATAGCTAATGATTATGGTAATCCAATAATTTCTAATATTCATTTTTTGAAAGCAAGTATTGAAATTGAAGATTCGCTAATAAAATCTTTATTATTAAAAATGAATATTGATATTAATGCTTTTAGTGATGATATAAACACAAAATTAAACTCTTTACCTAAAGTAAGTGGCAATGCACAAAATAGAATTTCAAATGAATTAAATAATGTTTTTATATATGCAGAAGATGAAGCTAAATCGATGAAAGATGATTATGTTTCTATAGAACATTTATTTTTATCTTTAATTAAACATCAAGACAAAGAAACAAAAGTACTATTTAATAAATATAATATTACTAAAGACTCGTTTTTAAAAGCTTTAGCAACAATTAGAGGTAATACTAAAGTATCATCTGATTCACCTGAAGATTCTTATGATGCATTAAACAAATATGGTTACGATTTAGTACAAAGAGCTAAAGAACGCAAATTAGAACCAGTAATAGGTAGAGATCAAGAAATATTAAATATGATAAGAATTTTGTCAAGAAAGTCAAAAAATAATCCTTGTTTAATAGGGGAACCAGGAGTAGGTAAGACTGCAATTATCGAGGGATTAGCACAAAGAATAGTGGCAAATGATGTTCCAGATAATTTAAAAAATAAAAAGATTTTTGCACTTGATATGGCTTCATTACTTGCAGGAGCAAAATATCGTGGAGAATTTGAAGAAAGACTAAAAGCAGTATTGGATAATGTAAAAACATCTGATGGTAATATTATTTTATTTATTGATGAAATACATACAATAGTAGGTGCAGGAAAAACTGATGGAGCCTTAGATGCAGGTAATATGTTAAAACCAATGTTAGCAAGAGGAGAATTACATTGTATAGGTGCTACTACTTTAAATGAATATAGGAAATATATAGAAAAAGATAAAGCATTAGAAAGACGCTTTCAAAGCGTTTTAGTAAATGAACCAAGTGTAGAAGATACTATATCAATTTTAAGAGGATTAAAGGATAGATATGAAACTTTTCATGGTGTGAAAATATCAGATGCAGCTTTAGTAAAAGCAGCTGTACTATCTGATAGATATATAAATGAAAGATTTTTGCCAGATAAAGCTATTGATTTAGTTGATGAAGCATGTGCATTAATTAAAACAGAATTGAATTCTATGCCTACTGAATTAGATGAAAAAAGGCGAAGAATGATGCAATTGGAAATAGAGGAAGTAGCATTAAAAAAAGAAAATGATAAAAAATCTAAAGAAAGATTAATTGAATTACAAAAGGAATTATCTCAAATTAAAGAGGAATTCAATTTTTTGAAATCAAAATGGGATAACGAAAAGAAAATAGTTGATAATATTGCAATAATTCAAGAAAAAATAGATAAAATAAAAAAAGAAATATCAATTGCCGAAGAAAAAACAGATTATGAAAGTGCTGCTAGATTAAAATATGAAGAATTACCTAAATTACAAAAAGAATTAGAAGAAAAAGAAAAAAATACTAATGATGATAACTTTTCATTATTGCATAATAAAGTAAATGAAGAAGAAATTGCTAAAATTGTATCAAGGTGGACTGGAATTCCTCTATCTAAATTAACAGAAGCAGAAAAAGATAAAGTATTAAACTTAGATATAGAATTACATAAAAGAGTAATAGGGCAAAATGAAGCAGTTGAAAAAGTATCTGAAGCAATTCTTAGATCAAAAGCAGGCATAAAAGATATAACAAAACCTATAGGATCATTTTTATTCTTAGGACCTACTGGAGTAGGTAAAACAGAATTAGCTAAAGCATTATCTTATTATTTATTTGATTCAGAATCTCAAGTAATAAGAATAGATATGTCTGAATATATGGAGAAATTTTCTGTATCTAGATTAATAGGTGCTCCTCCAGGATATGTAGGTTATGATGAAGGTGGGCAATTAACAGAGGCAGTTAGAAGAAAACCTTATAGTGTAGTACTTTTTGATGAAATAGAAAAAGCTCATCCAGATGTTTTTAATATATTGCTTCAAGTATTAGATGATGGTCGTATTACAGATTCTTTAGGCAATACTATAGATTTTAAGAATACAATTATAATATTAACATCTAATATCGGTTCTGAGTTTTTACTCGATGGAATCAATGAAAAAGGTGAGTTAAGAGATGATGTGCATAATAAAGTATTCAATGAACTAAAACTACATTTTAGACCAGAATTTTTAAATAGATTAGATGAAATCATTCTATTTAAACCTTTAACTAAAGATAATATTAAATCAATAATTGACTTAATATTAAAAGATTTAAATAAAAGAATAGAAGATAAAAATATAATTATTAATCTTTCTGACAAAGCAAAAGAATATATTGCAAATGAATCTTATGATCCATCCTTTGGTGCAAGACCACTAAAGAGATTTATTCAAACTAATGTAGAAAATTTAGTAGCAAAAATGATTTTAAAAGGAAATATTAAGGACAATTCAATTATTTTGATTGATTTAGAAAAGAATAAATTAGTAGCAAAGTAATAAAAACACTCCACTATAAGTGGAGTGTTTTTTTATTAATAATGTAGTATAATTCAAATATTAACGGAGGATATTTTATGAATTATATTACAGGAGACTTAATTAAAAAATTAAGAGAAGAAAAAAATATTACACAAAAACAATTAGGAGATTATTTATTTTTAAGTGATAAGACTATATCTAAGTGGGAAAATAATAAAGGATTACCTGATATTTCAATAATAGAAGAATTATCTAAAGTTTTAAATGTTTCTATAACTGAATTACTTACTGGAAATCATAAAAAAAATAATAATAAATCTTCTAATATTACTAAAATTAAATTTTATGTATGTCCAATATGTGGGAATGTAATAACATCAATAGGAGAGGGAGATTTTAATTGTTGTGGAGTTAATTTGCCAGAAATTACTGTTGAAGAAAATGATAATAATAATACACATGAAATAATAATTGAACAAAATGAAGATGAGTATTACATTCACATTAATCATATTATGTTGAAAAAACATTATATATCTTTTATATCATATGTAACAAATGATACTTGTGAACTAAAAAAGCTGTATCCAGAACAAAATGCTGAAGCACATTTTATGAAAAAAGGGCATGGATATATATTTGTATATTGTAATAGAGAAGGGATGTATAAAAAAGAGATATAAATAACTAACAATAACTACTTGATATTTTATATAATAATATATATAATTATATTATTACATACATATTAAAGGAGAAAAAACAATGAATGAATACATGGTTTTTTCAAGAGCTACTATAGAAATAAATGATGAAAGTAAAAAAAGGGAAATAATTGACATAGTAGATAGTGAGTTTTTAAGTGATTCTAATGAGAATGAAATAAAAAAAATAAGTGAGGGAATCTATGAGGGTTGTTCTGGTTTAATTGAAGTAATCGGAGCTGATGTAATTCACATACTTAGTGACAATAATTTGTTGCAATATTTAGATAAGTTTTTAATTGAAAAAAAATTAATGACTATGGTAAAAGATAGAAGGCATATTTTTTATTTGATTGTATAGAAATGATATTTGAACTAGAAAGCTTATTTTATATAATTGAATCAAGCTAGAAACAAGGGCTTGATTTTATTATGAAAATATGATATAGTTTTGTCATTAAAAATATGGTTGGAAACCATAATAAAGGAGAATAAATATGTCTAAAGAAGGGCTACATCCAAAGTATCAAGAGTGCAAGGTAACATGCAATTGTGGTAATGCATTTGTTACAAGTTCTACTAAAAAAGAAATACATGTTGAAATTTGTTCAAAATGTCATCCATTTTATACTGGTCAGCAAAAATCAGCTGCTGCTCGTGGTAGAATAGATAAGTTTAATAAAAAATTTGGTTTATCTGAAAAATAGTTTTTTTATATTAAATTTTAAAAGACGTATTTTTTACGTCTTTTTTTAATATTGTGAGGTAAAATGAAAAAAGTATATTCTGGGATTGGTGGTCAAGCTGTGCTTGAGGGTATTATGATGAAAAATAAAAATAAATACTCTATAGCTTGCCGTTTAAATGATGGTTCAATAAAATCAATTGAAAATGATTGTATCTCTATATCAGAAAAATATAAAATCAATAAAATACCCTTTTTACGCGGTGTTTTTATGTTTATTGAATCTATGATTTTAGGTTATAAAACTTTAACTCTTTCAGCATCATTTATGGAAGATGATATTGAAGAAAAACCAAGTAAATTTGAAGTATTTATTGAAAAAAAATTAAATAAAAAATTTTTTAATATTCTAATGGGAATAACTACTATTTTTTCAATATTAATTGCAATTATTATTTTTATGCTACTACCTGCTTTTATTTCTTCATTATTTTTATTTTTTACTAATAATTCATTTTTTATAGCTTTTATTGAAGGAATAATAAGAATTATTTTATTTATTTCATATATTAAAGCAATATCAAAAATGAAAGAAATTAAGAGAACTTTTGAATATCATGGTGCAGAACATAAGTGTATCAATTGTATTGAAAATGGTTTAGATTTAAATGTAGAAAATGTATTAAAATCTAGTAAAGAACATAAAAGATGTGGTACATCCTTTGTAGTTATTGTTATGATTATTTCTATCTTTTTCTTTATGTTTATACCTACAAATACATTATTAGTTAAATTTGTTTCACGCCTTTTATTTATTCCATTAATAGCTGGAATTTCATATGAAATCTTGCGTTTTGCCGGAAAATTTAATAATAAATTTGTTGATTTCATATCAAAGCCTGGTATGTGGATGCAAGGTCTTACAACATATGAACCTGATAAATATGAAGTAGAAGTAGCAATTTGTGCTGTAGAAAAAGTATTTGATTGGAAAAAATTTAAAGAAGATAATTTTTATGACTTATAATTATTTAATTAATGAAGCATCTTCTATACTAAAAAAATATGGTATAGAAAATTATAAATATGATGCACAACAATTATTGCTAGAGCTTGAAGATTTAGATATGGCAAGTTTTATTTGTTTATGCGAGAAAAATTTAGAAGATTTTTTATCCGATGAAGAAATAAATAATATTATAGAAAATTATCAAGAGCTAATATCATTAAGATGTGAAAGAGTTCCACTACAATACATTGTTGGAAAAACATATTTTTGTGGTTTAGAGTTTTTAGTATCAAGAGATGTATTAATACCCAGAATAGATACAGAAACTTTAGTAGAAAAATTCATTGAAGATAATACTAATGTAAATATAGACATATTAGATATGTGTACAGGGAGTGGATGCATAGCCATAGCATTATCAAAATTAGGTAATTATCGTAGAATAATAGGAGTAGATATTTCATCAAAAGCACTAAATATAGCTTCTCAAAATGCACAAAATATTATTGAAGATAATAGTAATGATGATGAATTAAATAAAGAAGTATTATTTGTACAATCAGATTTATATGATAATTTTAAAATATTAGAAGAAAAAATAGGGATATCAAAATTTGATTATATTACATGTAATCCTCCATATATAAAATCAAAAGATATTAATACTCTTCAAGATGAAGTAAAAAAATATGAACCAAAAATTGCCTTGGATGGTGATATAGATGGTTTAAAATTTTATAAAAAATTAGCAAAAGATAGTAAGAATTTTCTAAAAAAAAATGGGAAAATTTATCTTGAAATTGGATACGATCAAGCAAAAGATGTAATAAGTATTTTTGAAAAAGAAAATTATATTTTTGTAGAATTAGTAAAAGATATGGAAAAAAGAGACAGAGTTATTATTATGGAGAAAAATGATTAAGAAGTTAGAAGACTTAAAATTACATTATGATGAAATAATAAACGAATTATCTTCTGATATTATTTCTAATGATAAAAACAAATATAAAGAATTAATTAAAGAACAAAATTTTTTAGAGCCTATAATTTCAAAATATGAAAAATTATTACAATATGAAAAAACTGAAAAAGAAGCAATAGAAATTCTATCGCATGAAAAAGATTTGGAAATGATTTCTCTTTGGAAAGCCGAATTAGATGACGCTAAATCAAAACAAATTCTTTTAGATAAAGAAATAAAAATGATGCTTATTCCAAAAGATGAAAATGATGACAAAAATATAATTGTGGAAATTAGGCAAGGTGCAGGTGGTGATGAAGCAGCACTTTTTGCAACAGAATTATATAAAATGTATAACTCATATGCATCTAGTATGAATTGGAAAGTAGAATTGATTTCTTTAAATGAAAATGGAATTGGTGGTTATAAGGAAGTTATTTTTACAATAAATGGTAAAGGTGCTTATTCAAAATTAAAATATGAATCAGGTGTTCATAGAGTTCAAAGAGTACCAGTAACAGAATCTGGTGGAAGAATTCACACATCCACAGTAACTGTTGCAGTACTTCCAGAAGCAGAAGAATGGGATGTAAAAATAAACATAGAAGATTGTCGATTTGATGTATTTAGAGCATCTGGTCATGGTGGACAATGCGTAAATACAACAGATTCAGCTGTTCGCTTAACTCATATTCCATCGGGAATTGTAGTGTCTTGTCAAGATGGTAAATCACAATTAAAAAATAAAGAGCAAGCTATGAAAGTATTAAGAGCTCGTCTTTATGAAAAAGAATATAATGAACATCATGAAAAAGAAAAAAATAACAAAAGATCTCTTATTGGCACTGGAGATAGATCCGAAAAAATTAGAACATATAATTTCCCTCAAGGAAGAGTTACAGACCATAGAATTAATCTTACTTTGTATAAAATCATAAATATTATGAATGGTGACATTAATGAATTAATAGAAACAATAATCGCAGAAGATAATGCAAGAAAGCTATCAAAAAATGATATTTAATATTTACACATAATAACACTATCACCTATAACTATTTTTGTATTGCCATTAGGAATAATAGTTTCTTTGTTTCTTTTTATCATAATAATTAAATTATCTTTATCAAGATTAATATTCTTAATTTCCTTACCTTGAAATGAGTGATTTTTATTAATATTAATTTCAATAAATGACAAATTTTCTTTACTAATGAATTGAGTTCCTGCTAAAATAATAATATCATTTTCTTCTAAATAAAAACTACCACTTGGCCTAATATTGTTATTTTCTCTTATAATCATAGCAATTAAACTATCTGGTGGAGAGATTTCTTTAATCATTTTACCTACCCAAGGATGTTCTTTTTGTAAGCGTAATTTAACAAAATTAATATCATTATCATCTGCATAATCATTAAATGATTTCATAACATTTTCATGATTATCTATCATTCCTAAAACCTTAGAAAAATTTGGTAATAAAGTACCTTGTAATAGTATTGAAAAAATGACAATAATAAATACTATATTAAAAATATTATCATTAGCATCATTTATCGAAACTGTGGCTATTATAGCAAAAACAATAGAAGAAGCACCTCTTAAACCTGCTATAGAAATAAGAGATACTTGATTTATACTTGATTTAAAAGGAAACATAATAGCACTTATTGCAATTGGTCTCGCAAAAAAAGTTAAAATAAAAAATATTATTATTGATGGAATTAATAAATTAATCAAAGTATGTGGAGTAACTAGAAGCCCTAATAAAAAGAATATTATCATTTGAGATAAATTAGTAATATTATTAAAGAATCGAATGATTTCGTTTTTTCTAGGTATAAAAGAATTACCTAGAATTATACCAAAAATATATACTGCTAAGTATTGATTTCCATCAATTCTTTTTGTAAAAGAATAACAAAAAATAGATAATGCAAATAAAAAAATGGTACCAGATGTATTATCTTCAAAATCATATTTATTTAAAATATAAATAGATAATTGAGCACATAAACAAGCAATTAGTATTCCAAAGAAAATTTGTTTAAAAAATAGAAGAGGAATATTTACATTGGTAGCATTTATGAGTGCTATAAAAATAATAGTAAACAAATATGAGAAAGGGTCATTTGAACCAGATTCAATAGCTAAAATACTTGATGTATTGTTTTTAAGATTTAGTTTTTTATTTTTTAAAATATTGAATACTGTTGCTGCATCAGTTGGACTAATAGCAGAAGCTAAAAGAAAAGAAGACAGTATTGATGTATTAAATATAATATGAATTGAAAATCCTAATACTAAAATAGTAATAACAACACCTATTGTAGAAAGAAGTGCAGATGGAATAAGTACTTTTTTGGGTATACGAATATTTGTTCCAATACCTCCAGTAAACATTATAAATAATAAAAGAACAGAACATATTTCATCAGTAAAATTGTATTCAGAATAATCTATTTTAAATAAGCCATCACTCCCAAAAATCATTCCAAGACACAAAAAAATAAACAAAGAAGGAAGCCCGATTTTTTTTGTTAATTTATCGGCGATTAAACAAGATATTAGTACTATTGAAATAAATAATAATGTAATACTATCCATTTATTTTTTCTGTTTTTATTAAAAATCTTTTTATAAAATAAAAAATTTTATTTAATAATAAAATAATTGTATTATCAATTATGAAAGCAATAAAGAAAGAGAAGAATAATGATATAATTATAGTAAATAATAATCCACCAATATAATATCCATCGCAAATGTGTATATTAAAAAAATTAAATGTTATATTGGGTATAATTAGCCAATGGATTAATACAATTGAAAAACTATATTTAGAAATACTATTTATTATTATATTGTTTTTAAATTTTTCTTCATACTTTTTAAATAAAACAAATATAGATGAAACAATAGAAATCGAAATTGGAGAACTATTTGCACAAATATTTAAATATGATTCACTTGATATACATAATAAAAATAAAATAATTAAAGAAATAATTCCTAAAGAGAAAATAAAATTATAATATTTTTTAGTTTCATCTTTCATTAAAAAATATCCATATATAGGTAAAAAGACTAAAAGAGTAAGTGGATTATCTAACACAAAATTAATTTTAAAAAGATATACACATAGTGTTTTTATTATAATACAAACAAAGGATATTAAAATTAAAATAAATAATTGATTATATTTTAAATTCTTTAGTAAGATTCTTAAAAATGGGCATATTATATAAAAAGTTATAATGATATATAAAATCCACATATGTGGGGCTTCAGGTACATTACCACTAAGAATATTTAAGATATAGTATTTTAAACCAGTAGGTGGAAAAAAAATAATTCTTTTATTAACAATTAAATATAAAAAATAGTAAACAAACATTGGAATAATAATTTTAATTATTCTTTTATTATAAAAAGATAATATTTCTTCTTCTTTATATGGCAAAAGAAGAGCACCACTTAAAAATAAAAACATTACATTGCAAGAAATAGTAATAGTGGAAATAATCTTAGATACTAATAAATATTCTTCACTTACATTTCCGAACTCAATATCCATCATTATAATATGAGTAATAATCAAAAAAATAGTAGCTAAAGCACGAATATAATCAAATAAAGCAATGCGATTAATAAGACTATTTGCATTTTTCATAATATTATTATATAATAAAATATTAAACAAAACAAGAAAAAAATGAGGAAGAAATGACTAAAAAAATCGTTTCAATTGTAGGCAGACCAAATGTAGGTAAATCAACATTATTTAATGCTATAGTTGGAAAAAGAGTTTCTATTGTTGAAGATACTAGAGGTGTTACAAGAGATAGAATATATCAAGATGCAAATTGGCTTGATAAAAATTTTTTGTTGGTTGATACTGGTGGAATAGAGAATAATACAAATGATGAAATGTATAATAAAATTAAAGAGCAAACAAATATTGCTATAGAAACATCAAATGTAATAATATTTTTGGTAGATGCAAAAGATGGATTAATGGAAGAAGATAAAAATATTGCATTAATGCTTAGAAAATCAAAAAAAAATGTAATACTATGTATTAATAAAGTTGACAATTACAAAAAAGAAAAAGATAATTTATATGAATTTTATGAACTGGGATTTGATGAAATTTTTTATGTATCATCTATAAATAAACAAGGTTTTGGTGATTTATTAGATAAGGTCATATCATTTTTTGAAGAAGAGATAGATGAAAATGAGAATGAAAATATTACTAAAATATGTATTATAGGAAAACCAAATTCTGGAAAGAGTAGTTTGATAAATAAGTTGTTAGATGAAAATCGATCTATTGTTTCTAATATATCAGGAACTACAAGAGATTCAATAGATAGTTATATTAAAAAAAATGATAAAGAGTATTTAATAATAGATACAGCTGGTATAAGAAGAAAATCAATTATAAGAGATAATATAGAAAAATATTCACTACTTAGAACAGAAATGTCTGTACAAAAATCAGATATATGTATCTTAATGATTGATGCTACAGAAGGCATTACAGAAATGGATGCACATATTGCAGGTATTTCTCACGAAAATAGTAAAGGTATTATTATTTGTATTAATAAATGGGACTTAATAGAAAAAGATAATTATACAATTTATGAGTATGAAAAAAAAATTAAAAAAATTTTTTCTTTTATGCCTTATGCAGAGTATCTTTTTATTTCATGTAAAACTGGTCAAAGAGTAAATAAATTATTTGAATTAATTGATATAGTAAGAGAGAATCAATTACTTAGAATTTCTACTGGTACATTAAATGAAATAATTTTACAAGCTACAGCGATGAATACTTTACCACAGGACAAAGGAAAACAATTAAAAATTTTTTATGGAACTCAAATAGGTGTTTCACCACCAACAATTGTTTTGTTTGTTAATTATAAAAAATTAATGCATTTTTCATATATTAGATATTTAGAAAATAAATTTAGAGATGCATTTTTATTTAAAGGTACTCCTATAAAAATAATATGTCGAGAGAGGAGAGAAGAATCATGAATTATTATTATATTTTACTATGTATATTAATAGGATATTTATTTGGTTCAATTCCAATAGGATATTTGTATTCTTTAAGTAAAGGGAAAAATATTTTTGAAGAGGGATCTAAATCTCCAGGCTCAACTAATGTTGGGAGAGTATTTGGAAAAAAAGCAGGCAATCTTGTATTTGTTTTAGATATATTAAAAACAGTATTTGGAATAATATTTGCTATAATTATATTTATGAAAATAATTAATATAAATGTTTATACAGATTATTCTAGAGCAATGATAATTATGTATACTGGACTAGGGTGTATAATAGGACATAATTATCCATTTACTACAAAATTTAAAGGTGGTAAAGGAATAGCTTGTACTTGTGCAGTAATATTATGCTTTTGTTGGTGGTTGGCTCTAATATTATATTGTATTCATATTTTAATTAAAAAAATATCAAATTATGTTTCTATTGCATCAATTGTTGCTGTTGTATTAGTTTTTGTTTCTTCATTAATTATGATAATACTATATGTACCACCATATAATTTTGAAAAATCATATAACTTACTTCCTGCAACTTTTTTAATGATGTGCTTAGGTATTTTTACACACAGAGCTAATATAAAAAGATTAATATTAGGAAAAGAGAATAAATATAGATAAAAACAACTATTCGCAAAACAATAGTTTAACGAATAATAAATATAAAAAATACTATATAAACAAGGATTCTTATGACATTACAACAATTACTTTCTTCAACTAGAAAATGTATTGATACATATAATTTAATAGATGAAAATGATAATATTTGTTTAGCTGTTTCTGGTGGTAAAGATTCGCTATCTATGAGTGTTGCATTTAAAAATTTACAAAAATTTTATCCCAAAAAATTTAATATAAAAGCAATATGTATTGACTTAGGATTTAAAAATGTAAATTTTGATTTAATGAGAGCGTTTTTCGATAAATTAGATGTAGAATTATATATAATTAAAACTGATATTTCGTCTATAGTTTTTGATATTAGAAAAGAAGAAAACCCATGCTCTTTATGTGCAAAAATGCGTAAGGGTGCTTTAAATGCTAAGGCTAAAGAATTAAAAATGAATAAAATTGCTTTAGCACATAATATGGATGATTTTATTGAAACATCAATGATGTCATTATTATATGAGGGCTCTTTTTATACATTTAAAGCAAATACTTATTTAGACCGAACTGACTTACATGTAATAAGACCATTAATTTTTACATCAGAATATGATATAATTGGTTTTGCGAATAGTTATAATCTTCCTATATTAAAAAATCCCTGTTTAGCTAATGGAAATACAAAACGACAATATGTAAAAAATTTAATAAAAGAATTAGGAAAAGAAAACCCTGGATTTCAAAAATCTTTATTCAATGCTTGTAAACAAATTATTTAAAATTTAAAGAAGAAAACAAATGCCATTATCTTATTCAGAAAATCAAGATAAAAAAAATATTGTTCATTTAAGAGAATTATTATCTTCTCTTCCATTATATTGTAAAGATTTTTTTAGAAGTATTGAACATAGAACTACTACTAGAACAAGATTAGCTTATGCTTATGATTTAGGTATTTTTTTTAAATTTTTAAGTGAAGTAAATCCGTCTTTCAAAAATAAATTTCCTACAATTGAAGAATTAGATAATCTTTCATTTATGGATATTGAAGAATATATGGAATATTTAAAATATCATTTAAATGATAATAAAAAAGATGTGTTAAATTCTGAACAAGGAATCAAAAGAAAAATTGCTTCTTTAAAAACTTTTTATAATTATTTTTATAAAAATGAATTAATTAAAAACAATCCTGCTCTATTAGTAACAATGCCAAAAATAAGACAAAAAGAAATAATTAGATTAGAAATAGATGAAGTAGTAAAATTATTAGATGCAGTTGAATCTGGGGAGGGTTTATCATCAAAAGAAACTTCTTATCATAAAAAAAATAAAGTAAGAGATATTGCTCTTCTTTCTCTTCTACTTGGTACTGGAATAAGAGTATCTGAATGTGTAGGAATAAATATTAATGATATAGATAAAGAAACTCATGGAATACGCATTCATAGAAAAGGTGGTAAAGAAGTAATTATATATTATTCTGATGAAGTAAGTCATTATTTGAATAGATATATAGATGAAAGAAAAAAAATTATTTCAAATGATATTTATTCTGAAGATGCTTTATTTTTATCTTTACAAAATAAAAGAATAAATGTTCGTAGTGTAGAAAATATTGTTAAAAAATATAGTAAAATTGTTGTACCATTAAAACATATTACACCTCATAAACTTAGATCAACTTATGGTACTAATTTATATAAAGAAACAGGTGATATTTATTTAGTAGCTGATGTTTTGGGACACGAAGATGTCAATACTACAAAAAAACATTATGCTGCTATAGAAGAAGATAGACGAAGAAATGCAAGAAATATTGTAAAATTAAGAGATAATTAATTCATATTAATTCTATTCGTTTTGCATCTGCCCATATTTTTTCTAAATTATAAAATTTCCTTTCACTTTCAATAAATAAATGGATAACAACATCAACTAAATCAATTAAAATCCAAGGTGAATTATCTCCCTCAATATTTTTAATTATTATATTTTCTTTTGTACATACTTTTACAATATCATTTTTTAGAGCTTCTAATAATCTCATATTATCAATCGAAACAATAACAAAATAATCAGAAATAATTGAAATATCAGAAATATCTAAAATTGAAATATTTTCTATTTTTTTTGTTTTTAAAAATTCATATATGGTATTTAATATTTTATCTTTCAATAATATACTCCTATTTTTTAATTATTACTTACTTTTTATAAAAAATATTAATCTCCTATTTATATTTTTCATAAAACATAAAAGTATTTATAGTATTTGAATGAATATATAAATTTTTATTTTTTAAAAAGTCAATAATTTCTTTAGTAATATAATATACACATTTATTTATATTTGTATATGCTAATAGTCTAATATTTTTTAGTCTATTATCATCATCTCTTAAAGGCTCAATATAATCTGCAACATATATTATTTTTTCAATTTCACGCATATTGGGTCTTCCTATTGTGTGATTTTTTATAGCATAATAAATATTTTCATCATCAATTAATAATTCATTTTTTACATATTCAGCTCCTATAATACCATGAAGAACTTGAGGAGATTTTATATCTTCATCATCAAATGTAAAATTATATTTTTGCCCTAAAGATTTACATTCTTCAAGATTTAATGGTTTACAAATATCATGTAATAACCCAGCAATTAAAGATTTTTCAACATCTTGATTATAATAAAAAGATAAATTAGCAGCTGTCAATGAAACAGATATTGAATGATTTAATCGTTCAAGTGATAATTTTTCTTTAATAATATTTAAATATTTATCAAATTGTAATTCATTCATAAATATATTTTATTTCTTATTATATACTCTAATACTTTTTTATTAATATTTAATTCTTTTGCTAATTCAATATTAAATTTTTGATCTTTTGTTCTTTGTGATAATAAAAATCTTATATTAGAGGATGAAATATTATTTTTTTTATAAGATAATAATATTATTTTTGTATTACATTTTTCTTGTAAAAAATTAATTTTTTTTGAAATTATTTCATTAGAAATATTATCACGAGGAGCTACTACTAATTTTACTTCTAATAATAATTTTTTATATTCATACCATTCTTCTATAGAATTTAGTGAATCGTATCCAATTATAAAATATAAATCATCAATATTATATTTTTGTTTTATATCTTTTATTATTAGATAAGAATATGGTTTATAATTAATATTTTTTTCATAATCAAATAATTTTAATTTTGAGTAATCTTTTATAGCTAAAGAAATCATTTTACATCTATCATCAAAAGAAATATTATATGCTATTCTTTTATGAACTGGTCTTATAGTTGGCATTAAAAGTACTTCATCTAGCAATAATTCTTTTATTGCACATAAAGCTATGTCTATATGTGCATTATGTATTGGATTAAAAGAACCACCAAATAAGGCTAATTTTTTATTCATAATATTTAAATGAATAATCTATTATTTCAATATCGTCATTTTCTTTTAATCCTAATTGTTTTAATTTATTGATTATTCCTTCCTTTTCTAAATAATTTTGCAAAAATAGAAATCCTTTTTCGGTATCAATATTTGTATATCCCAACATTTTTTCTATTTTTTCTCCAGTAATTTTATATGTATGGTCATTAATTTTTTCTATAATTAATTCATTTTCTTTTTCTTTTAATTCATAATTTAAATCAATCTCTTCTTTGAAAATATTTATTTTATCACTAAAATTATTTAATAATAAAGACAAATATTGCATTAATTCTTTTATACCTTTATTTTGAATTGCACTTATAATAAAATATTTATAATCTTTATATTGTAAAGATATTTCTTTAACATAATTATCTATTGTTTCTTTTGAAACTAATTCGGATTTATTGAAAGCAAAGACCATATTTTTTGGTGAAAAATTAATATTATATTTTTCTAATTCATTATTTATTATTTTTATATCATTCAAAGGATCTCTTCCCTCTAATCCAGAAATATCAACTATATGTAAAATTATTTTTGTTCTTTCAATATGTTTTAAAAAACTTATTCCTAAACCATCACCTTTATGAGCATTTTCAATTAAACCTGGAATATCAACGATTACAAAAGGTTTTACTCCATTTATATTTACAACTCCAAGATGAGGATTTATTGTTGTAAAATGATAATTTGCTATTTGAACTTTGGCGTTGGATACTTTAGAAATTATTGTAGATTTACCTACATTAGGAAAGCCTACTAAAGCAACATCTGCAAGTAGTTTTAATTCTAATGTAATATATAATTCTTGTGATTTGGAACCTTTTTTGGCATATTTAGGAGCCTGCATTATACTTGTAACAAAATGTTGATTACCTGCTCCACCTCTTCCACCTTTTAATATAGTATAAGTGTCATTTGTTTCAGTCATATCATGTATTATTTTTCCACTATTATAATCTCTAATAATAGTACCATTAGGAACTTTAATAATTAAATTATTACCATTTTTCCCTTTGCATTTTTTATTTTGACCATCTTCTCCACTTTCAGCAATATATTTAGTTTGATGTCTAAAGCTTTCCAATGTATTTAAAGATTTATCAATAACAAAAATAATATCTCCACCATTTCCACCATCACCACCATCTGGACCACCATTTGGTACATAAAGTTCACGTCGGAATGATACACATCCGTC
Organism: Eubacteriales bacterium; assembly: GCA_030539055.1. Taxonomy (GTDB): domain Bacteria; phylum Bacillota; class Clostridia; order Lachnospirales; family Lachnospiraceae; genus UBA3633. The sequence goes on from JAUNSV010000012.1 coordinate 26,039, forward strand.
GCCACCTTTTCCAGATTTTATAAATATTTTTGCTGAATCAATAAACATAATTTAATTATATAATAAATAAAGCGACTAATAAAGTCGCTTTTTTATCAATTTTTTAATTCCTTAGGATAAACAGATACTTTTTTTTTGCTTCTGTTAATGTGTTCATATCTAACGATGCCATCAATTTTAGCAAATAATGTAAAATTATTTCCTAACCCTACATTTGTACCTGGGTGAATCTTTGTTCCATTTTGTGTATATAATATATTACCTGCTAGAACAAATTGTCCATCTGCTCTTTTTTGTCCTAATCGTTTTGATTGTGAGTCACGACCATTCTTAGTTGACCCTCCACCTTTATGATGAGCCATTTTAATCTCCTTTCTAAAAAATTATGATATAGAATCAATTTTTAATTCTGTATAAGGTTGTCTGTGACCATTTTTTTTATGATATCCAGACTTTCTTTTGTATCTGTATACAATAACCTTTTTTGCTTTATCATTTTTTACAACAGTAGCTTCAACTTTAGAGTCTGTAATATATGGAGTACCCATTTTAATGTCTTTATCTACAAACATCAAGACCTTATCTAAAATGATTTTATCACCTTCATTTGATTCAATCTTTTCTACTCTTATAGTATCTCCAACACTAACTTTGTATTGTTTGCCACCGCTTTCTACTATAGCATACATAAATTTTTTCCTTTCATCGTATTCGCTAAGATAAGGTGGAAATATTATTCACTTTAACCTTTCTTATGCGTACACCCCCGTATGGATTTGAACCATAAAATGACGGAGTCAGAGTCCGTTGCCTTACCATTTGGCTACGGGGGTTTACAAGTTTAAGATTATAAATCATAATTAAATAAAAGTCAATAGACTATAATTTTTTGTAAATTCACTAAACTTTTTATATTGTCACTTTAAAATTTACATAATTGGTTTTTTTCTAAAATGTGTACAGTCTTCAAAAGAGTAAGCTATACTTATTATTTCTCCCTCGCAAAATGGTTTTCCCATAATTTCTAATCCTATAGGTACACCAAGTGGTGCATCATCACTTTGTGAAGAAAAACCAGCTTGTACTACTATTGCAGGAAAACCTGTTATTGATGCTATTGCACCATTTCTTTCTTCTTGCTGGAATCCAACTTTACATACAAGTTGTTGTTGGTGTGGATAAATAATTGCATCAATATTATATTTATCAAATAAATTTAAAATTTCTTTTTTTAATTCTGCTCTTTTTTCTAGTCTATCTTTATACTCTTTTGAATTAATTTCAATTTTATTTGCATATATAACATTTTCTTCAATATCTTTTGTATATTTTTTGCTTTTTAATAAATCATCTAATGAATGAATCGGACTTTCATATTTAATTAAATAATTATATAAATCTGATTTAAAATCATATAAATGTAAACTAATATCTTTTACAAGATGTGAAGAGCTTATTTTTTCTTCAATATCTACTAATATTGCTCCTTGTTCTTTTAATATATTAAAACAATTAATCATACAATTATTTACTTCTTTATGCTCTTCTTTTGAACCCATAAAAGATTTTAGTATTCCTATCCTTTTTCCTTGTAGATATCCTTTAATTAAATTCTTAGTATAATCATGTGTTTTTTCTTTTTCTTCAAAAGTTGATTCATCATTTTTATCATATCCTACAATTACATTTAATACTTTTGTAGCATCTTCAACAGTTCTAGCTATTGGTCCAACAGTATCTTGTGTGAGTGAATAAGGTATTATACCATCTCTTGACACTAGCCCTATACTTGGTCTTATTCCACAAAGCGAACAAGCAGAAGATGGAGATCTTACAGAATTAATTGTATCTGTACCTATTCCTACTAGTGCAAAATTTGCTGCTATACCTGCTCCTGTTCCACCAGAAGACCCTCCAGGTGTTCTTGTATGATCATAAGGATTATAAGTTTGTCCTAAAATTGATGATACTGTTTCCCCCCATATAGCAAATTCATGTAAATTAGATTTTGCTATTATTATTGCTCCAGCTTTACGCAATTTTTGAACTATAAAAGCATCTTTCTTAGTATTAAAACTTTTTAAAGATAAAGACCCAGCTGTTGTAGGCATATCATAAGTTTCACAATTATCTTTTAAAAGAATACAAACACCATGTAATTCTCCAATTAATTTATTATTATTTTTAAAATACAAATCTAATGTCTTTGCTTCATTAATAGCATTTTCATTTATTAGAATTATAGAATTTAATTTTGCATTTTGTTTATCATATTTATTTATTCTATCCAAATATAATTTTGTTACTTCTTCGCAAGTAATTTTTCCAGAAAGAAGTGCATTATGAAATTTTTTTATTGTTAATTCTTCAATATCAAACATAATCTATCTCCTATTCAAATATTATATTTGTTGAAAAAATAATAGCAATAATCCAGCAGCTACAGCAGAGCCTATTACTCCAGCTACATTTGGCCCCATTGCATGCATAAGAAGAAAATTAGTTGGATTATATTTTTGTCCTTCTTTTTGTACTACTCTTGCAGCCATAGGTACAGCAGATACTCCAGCTGCTCCTATCATTGGATTAACTTTTCCTTTAGATACAAAACACATTATTTTTCCTATTAAAACACCAGCTGCTGTACCTATTGAAAAAGCAATTAATCCAAGTAAAATAATTTTTAATGTAGATGGATTTAAAAAAGCACTTGCACTAGCTTTTGCACCAACAGTTAATCCTAGCATAATTGATACAAGATACATTAATGAATTTGTGATAGTATTAACTAAAAAAGGTACTCTTTTAGATTCTTTTAATAAATTTCCTAACATAAGCATACCTATAAGAGAAGTAGCTGATGGCAATAGTAAACATGTAAAAATTGTAACTGCAATAGGGAATAATATTTTTTCTGTTTGAGATACTTCCCTTAATTGTTCCATTTTAATTACTCTTTCTTTTTTTGTAGTAAGTAATTTAATAATAGGCGGTTGTATGAAAGGTACTAATGCCATATATGAATAAGCAGCAACAGCAATTGAGCCTAACAAATGTGGTGCAAGTTTTGATGTTAAATATAATGCTGTAGGACCATCTGCTCCTCCTATTATTCCTATTGAAGCAGCTTCTGGTCCAGTAAATCCTAGGAAAATAGCTCCGATAAAAGTAAAGAAAATACCAAATTGTGCTGCAGCTCCCAATAATAATGATCTAGGATTAGCAATTAAAGGACCAAAATCAGTTCCAGCTCCTATACATAAAAAAATTAATGGTGGATATATTCCTAGTTCTACACCTTGATACAAGTAATACAATAAACCACCCTTTTCGCCACCAATGATTGGATGATTCATTATTCCAGCTAAGGGTAAATTAACAAGAAGCATACCAAATGCAATTGGTAATAAAAGATATGGTTCATATTGTTTATGAATAGCTAAATATATTAAAAAACAAGCTATACATATCATTATTAATTCACCAGGTACACCAAAACTTCCAAAGAATACAGTTTTAGTAAATAGTTTTGATAAACCCATACTTTGATAGAATCCATATAATAATTCTTGCATAATTATTTCTCCTATTTATTATTTATAGAGCTATTAGACCATCCCCTGCATTTACCTTTTGTTGTTTTGAGCATAATATTGCACTTACTACTCCATCACTTGGTGAAACTATTTCATTTTCCATTTTCATTGCTTCAATAATGACTAATACATCTCCTGCCTTTACACTTTGACCATTTTGAACTTTTATTTCAAGAACTGTACCTTGAAGTGGAGCATTTACTATTTGTGAATTTGATGAAATATTAGTTTGTGTTTTTTTAATTTCTTCTTTTGTTTCACTTGCAACAGATACATTTTGATTAATTGGTGTACTTTGTACTTTATTTGTTTCACTTGTACTTATTCCACTCATTTCTTCAACTTCTACATCATGTCCTATTCCATCAACATAAATTTTAAATTTTTTAATCATTTTGTTTCTCCTTATATTTTTAATTATTTAAGTTAAAATTATCTAATATATTTTGACTCGACCAAATTTTAGAATAACTTGTTCTTTTGACTTTTTTAACAATTAAATTTTGTTCATTTGTCTTATTATACATTTCAACCGCCGCAGCAATAATAATATTGGATGTATCATCGTTTTTATTTATTGTTTGGCGGTTTGTTAGGGGAAATTATTAATATCTTCTTTTTTTATTTTTTTAGGTTTATGAAGAATTATTGCTACAGCATCAATCATATAAGATATTATCAATAATATTAAAAATACTATTATCATAGAAAAAATTGAAATGAAAAATGCTTCGCCTATTTGAACTTCATTTCCAAATGGAATTTGTATATTCATTTATTTTTCTCCTTTTATAATGGTATATTTCCATGTTTTTTTAATTGTTTATGTACTCTTTTGGTAGCTAATGTATCAAATGCATTTATTAGTAGTTTTCTTGTTTCACTTGGTTCTATAATATCATCTATATATCCACGAGAAGCTGCTACATAAGGATTCATCATTTTATCATTGTATTCTTTAATTTTATCTTCTTTTGTTTTTATTGGATTATCTGAATTTTTAATTTCTTTAGCAAAAATTATATTTGCTGCTCCATCAGCTCCCATTACTGCTATTTCTGCATTAGGCCATGCATAAACTAAATCTGAACCTAAATGTTTTGAGCACATTCCAATATATGCTCCACCATAAGCTTTTCTTATAATCACTGTAACCATTGGGACAGAACTTTCAGAGTAAGCAAACAGCATTTTTGCTCCATGTCGTATTATACCACCATGCTCTTGAATAGAACCAGGCAAAAAACCTGGTACATCAACTAATGTTAATATTGGAATATTAAATGCATCACATGTTCTTATAAATCTAGCTGCTTTATCTGAAGCATTTATATCAAGACAACCAGCCATACAATTAGGTTGATTTGCTATAATTCCTATAGATTTTCCACTTAGTCTAATAAATCCAGTAATTATATTTTTTGCATAATTTTTTTGAGATTCAAAAAAATCATTATCATCTGCTATTTCTTTTATTATTTCTATCATATCATATGCTTTATTTGGATTTTCTGGTAATATTGTATTAAGTTTTAAACATTGTCTATTATAATCATCATTATTAGATATTTCTTCACTTTCTTCTAAATTGTTTTGTGGTAAATAACTTAATAATTTTTTAATTTGTATTATACACTCTTCTTCATTTTTTGCACTAAAATGTGCTACACCACTAATACTATTATGAGTAATAGATCCCCCAAGTTTTTCTGCACTTATTTCTTCTCCTATTACTGTTTTAATTACTTGTGGACCAGTAATAAACATTTGAGATGTATTCTCTACCATAAAAATAAAATCTGTAATAGCAGGTGAATAAACAGCACCACCAGCACAAGGTCCCATAATTACTGATATTTGTGGAATAACTCCAGATGCTTGAGTATTATTGTAAAAAATTTTTCCATAACCAGCTAGAGCATCAACTCCCTCTTGAATACGCGCTCCACCAGAATCATTAATTGCAATATGTGGAGCTCCTACTTTTAGTGCCGCTTCTTGATTTTTTGCAATTTTATCGGCATGCATTTCACCAAGAGATCCACCAATTACAGTAAAATCTTGCGAAGAAGCATATACTAATCTTCCATTAATTTGACCATATCCTGTAATAACTCCCTCAGATGGTGATTCTTTCTTATCCATTCCAAAATCTGTGCATCTTTTTTTTACAAATAAACCTGTCTCAACAAAAGAATCTTTATCAAATAATAATTTAATTCTTTCTCTTGCAGTCATTTTTCCACTATTATGTTGTTTTGCAATTGCTTTTTCACCACCACCTTCTCTTAAATGTGCTTTTAAATTAATTAATTCATCTAATTTATTTTGCATAATTTTTCCCTTTCAAAAAATTTATTAAAAAAGTAAAATAATTTTTATTTTAAAAATTTTTCTGGTATTTCATATAAACCACCAGAAATATCTCGTATTTCTTCCAAAGATTTTGCTGAAAGCAAATCTCTATTTGCCATTGCAACATCTATTCCTAAATCATTTGGCAATGCAATTTTACCCTCATTTCGTAATTCATCAAGTCTTTTATTTGAGCAATATTTTTCAAGTGGAATTCCTCTAGCAACTCCTGCCAATAATTCTCTTCTTTCTTCATTTGTATTAACCATATATAAATAAGCAATACCCTGCTCTGTAACAACATGTGTTACATCTTCTCCATAAATCATTATGGGGGCGACTTGCATACCTACTTTTTCACCAATTTTAATAGCTTCTAATTCTTCTTTGAATGCAGGACCAAATTTCGAATTTGTTTTCAATATTTGTACAACTAACTTTCTTCCACCTCTTAAAGGTCTTTTAAGATCTCTAATTGAGTGCCATGCTTCACTATAGTGTCTTCGTCCACTAGAATCATGCCCCATATTTGGTGCCCCACCAAAACCAGAAATTCTTCCAGAAGTGACTGTTGATGAATTACCAAAATAATCCATTTGTAATGTGGCTCCTAAAAATAAATCCATTCCATATAATCCAGCTAATTGGCAAAGTGGTCTATTTGAGCGAAGTGAACCATCTCTTCCTGTAAAGAAAATATCTGGTCTAGCTTTGGCATATTGTGCCATTCCTGTTTCGCCACCAAAAGCACACAAAGATTTTACCCAACCATTTTCTATTGCAGGAATTAATGTAGGATGAGGATTTAAAACCCAATTTGTACATATTTTACCTTTTAAATTTAGTTGTTCACCATAGGTAGGTAAAATTAATTCTATAGCACATCCATTATAACCAATACCGTGATTTAAAGAAGTAACATGATGTTTTGCATATATTCCTTTTATTACCATCATAGCTTCTAGAATGTGTACATCTTGAATTTTTTTAGGGTCTCTAGTAAATAATGGCTCCATTGGAAAAGGACTGTCTGCTTGTACAATTACATCTACCCAATCTCCAGGAATATCTATTCTTGGGACTTTATCAACTATCTTATTAACTTGGCAAATAACTAATCCATCTTTAAATGCTGTGGCTTCAACAAGAGTTGGTGTTTCTTCAGTATTTGCTCCTGTATATAAATTACCGTCTTTATCTGCCATATCAGCAGCGACAAGGCACACATTAGGTATTAAATCTACAAATAATCTTGCATATAGTTCAAAATAAGTATGAATTGCACCAACTCTTACGACACCACTCTCAACTAATTTTGATAATCTTTCTGATTGTACTCCCGCAAAAGCAAAATCAATTAATTGAGCTATTTTTTTTTCAAAAAGGTCTAAATGTTCATCTCTTGATATAGATGGTATAATTAAATGAATATCATTAACTTTATTATTATCAACTTTAGTCATAGCTTCTGCAAGGAATGAAGCTTGTTTTTGATTACAACCCTCTAAAATTAATTTATCTCCTTTATGAATTGCCAAATTTAAAACATCTACTATATCTTCTGTATTAACTATTTTTCCATTTAAATATTTAGAAATAGAATTTAATCTTTCTAATTTTTTTTTCCTATTTTCATCCCAAGCCATAAAAAATACTTCCTCCTTGGATTATTTTACTTGAAATTATATCACAATTATCTTATAATGTATAATATATAATAATATAAGTAATGATATCATTTATGATATGATTTTATTAATATTAATACATTAAAATATTATAATAAAAATCATAAAAAAATTTAATAACTATAAAAAATTGTAAATTTTTAAAAAATTTTTTTAAAGAGGTCAAATGAATTTTAATCAACTAAATGTATTTTTATGTACTGCAAAATATGAACATTTCACAAAAGCATCAAATGAATTATTAATTTCTCAGCCATCATTAAGTAGAATTATAAAAGAATTAGAGAGTGAACTTGAAGTACCTTTATTTACAAGATATAAAAAGAAAATTACTCTTTCAGAATATGGAAAAGTACTTTTAAAACATACAAATAATATTTTTTCTGAACTTAATGATATAAAAAGTGAAATATCTGATATGAGAAATGATACACAAAAAAATGTATCTTTAAGTTTATACTCAGCTTCTACTCCTTTTCAAAAATTAATTGCTTCTTTTAATAAAAAATATCCAAATATACATTTAAAAATAATACAATATGGCATGAGTGAAAAAGAAGAATATGAAACTGATTTATCACTTTATTCTACAATAATACCAATACATAAAGAAAATAATATTCAACTTTTAGAAGAAGAAATATTACTTGCTCTACCAATAAGTATGAATTATAAAAGTGAAAAAATTGTTGATTTATCTGATTTTAAAAATAAAGAATTTATCTGTTTACAAAAGAAAAAAGATTTAAGAGAAATTACAGATTATTATTGTGCTTTGTCTGGTTTTTCTCCAAATGTAGTATTGGAATCTGATTCTCCATCAACAATAAAACAATTTATTAGTCTTGGATTAGGTATATCATTTGTTCCAAGTATAACATGGAAAGATGTAAAAGATTCAAAAATAAAATTATTACACATTCAAAGTCCTAAATGTAAAAGATATATTAACCTTTCATGGAAAAAAAATTCTTATTTATCTAAAGCAAGTTTACTCTTTAAAGATTTTGTTATTAATAATTTTAATAATTATTTATAAAAGGAGTCTTATTATATAAATGAATAACTATATTAACAATATAGAATTTGAACCTTTATCTGAAAAAATATTTAATAAATTAAATAATATTTTTTCAAAATGTCAATTTCAAATAACAGAATACTCTCTTGGTACATTAATTATTTATGATAATATTCTACATTCTAAATTTCATATTGATAATAATTATTTAATAATTAAATTTAACTACAATAATGAAATAATCTTTCAATATCCAATTGTAACAATTAATGAAAATAATGATGAAATAGAATTTTTAGCTCTTTTAAAAATTGAAGAATATTGTATGTTAAATAATTTATCACTTAATATTGTGAATATTCCAGAAGCAAAAATAGATAAAATAATAAAAAGATATCCCAATATTAATATTAATTGTATAAGAAAAAATAAAGACTATATATATAATGCTAAAGAATTAATTGATTTTCCAGGTAGAGTCTATTCAAAGAAAAAAAATCTTATTAATCAATTTAATAAAAATTATATAAATTCTAATTTTAGAAGACTTACTATAGATGATATTAATATTATTAATGATTTTTTTATTGAATATGAAAAAAGTATAATAAAAGAAAAAACTAAAGAAGTATTAGAAGAATTACTCTTTTCTAAGATTATTTTTCAATATTTAAAATATGATTTCTTTTATGCAGGTGGTTTATTTATTGATAATAAATTAGTTGGAATTAATATTAGTGAAATCTCTGGTAATACTCTAATAACTCATATAGAAAAAGCATTATATCAATATAAAGGTATTTATACAAAATTAATGAATGAATGCTATAAAAATTTTCCCAAAATATTTGATTATATTAATCGTGAAAATGATATGAATGATAAGGGTTTAAGAAAAGCAAAATATCAATATAAACCACTATATTTATTAAATAAATATTGGATAAAATGTGATAATATTTATTTTAATAAAATAACAAAATTACCTAGTATACAAACAGAGCGATTATTAATAAATGAAATATTAGAAGAAGATATTAAACTTTATAATGAATTAATTTATGATCTTGATAGAAATAAATTATGGGGAAACGATGATATAGCTGATGCAAAAAATATACTAAAAATTGATAATTTAAACGATAATAGTTTTTTTAATGTACAAGAATATTATTTTAATAATAAAATACAAATATCTCTAGCTATACGATTAAATAAAATATTAATTGGTGAAGTTTTATTATATAATTATGATTTTAGAGGCAATATAGAGATTGGTATAAGAATAAATAAAAAATATAATAACTTGGGTTATGGTATAGAAGCATTTAATGCTATTTGTGATTATGCTTTATATGATTTAGGATTCAATAAAGTAAAAGCAAAATGTTTAAAAGAAAATATTCAATCAAAAAAAATGATTTTAAAAAGAATGCATTGTATAAATGAAGATGAAAAATATATTTTTTTTGAAAGCGATATATAAAAAGAAGCAATATTATTGCTTCTTTTTAATTAATAATTTCTACACAATATTTTTTTAATATTATTGTTGGATGATATTGCATTTTTGATATTTCTAATCCTTTATCTCCTACTGTTTCTTCCCTATTTATATATTGAACATCACTTGCATATTTTTTTGCAAATTCATTCATTAACACTTGATAAGAACCTTTATAATTCATATTTGCTTTTTCTATATGAGCATATAATACATCTTCTATTATTTCTCCTGCAGCTACGCCTACAATAGTATCATTTACTTTTAAAATTATACCATGCATTTTATATTTTTCAAAAAAATCAAACACTTCATAAGTCTTATATAATTCCTCTTTAAATATAATAGAATTTTTATTTTCATAAAGTGAAAATTTTTTTAAAAATTCTTGAGCATTAATTATATTATTTGAATTTAATTCCAATACTGACCAATTATTGTAATGAGATTTAAAATAATTAATATGATTTCTTTGCCCTGAGTACTTTCTTCCCTTTAATTCAATTAAATCGATTGCATTATATATATAATCACTCCAATCTATTAATTCTTTAGTTATTATATTATAATTTGATGAATATAAGCACAAATCATCTTCTGCAACAGGGCAAAAAAAAGTTTTAATACTTTCATTTTTTGTGTATTCTATTATTTTATTAATTGAATCAATTGGATTTTCACCCATTGGAGTAGCAAAACAAGTGCCAATATTAGGATCTTTCATTCTAAATAATAAAGTATTATCTATAATCGAGTACCATGTATCAAAAAAATCTCTCCACATAACACTTCCACCAATTGTATTATCACATGCAAGACTATTGGAGTATTCAAAAAATGGTCTGATAATATCTATATCATCTATAGTAAGCTTTTTAAATTGTATCAAAATAATTTCCTTTATTTTATTTCAATTAATTCATATTCTTTAGAACCAAATCCTAATAAAGAAGCAGCATCTATTGTATGAGAACCGTTTCTAGATTCTACTCTTTCTATAAAATGCTCTTTACCATCATCATTTGAATTATATACTAAATCTAGTGATGCTTTATCTATAGCAATAGGATCTATAGAAGATAAAATACCAATATCTTTCATACATGGATCTTCAGCAACACTACAACAATCACAATCTACAGACAAATTACATAGAATATTAATAAAAGCTATTTTCCCTTCAAATAATTTTACAATACTAGATGCTGCATCAGCCATTGATTCACAAAATTGATCTTGACTAGCTATATTATCCCATACCATATCTTGATTATCAACTTTTCCAGCTGAATGAATATAGCTTTTTCCTCTTGAAGAAGCACAACCTATAGATAATTGTTTTAATGCTCCTCCGAAACCTCCCATTGGATGTCCTTTAAAATGAGAAAGAACTAACATAGAATCATAATTTTTAATATTTTTTCCAACAATATTTTTCTTTATGACTTTTCCATTAGGTATATCAAGCTCTAAATCAGGACCATTTTCATCCATCAAATCAACATTAAAATATTTTGTCCATTCGTGATCTTTTAGTAATTTTAAATGTTTTTCTGATGAGTTTCTTTCCCCCTCATATGCTGTATTGCATTCAACTACTGTTCCTTTTACTTCATTAATCATTGGTAACATAAATGTTGGTTTAATAAAATTTTGATTTCCCTTTTCACCAGAATGTAATTTCACACATACTTTGCCAGGAAGTGTAATATTTAATGCATTATACATTTTGATTACATTTTCTTTTGTAATATTTTTTATAAAATATACTTTAGATTTATTCATTTTTTCTCCTTCAAAAAAAGTAGCACATAAGTGCCTCTTTTAAAAAAATATTATTTTTTTTCTACAAACATTGCTTTTGGAGCTCCACACAATGGACATGACCAAGTGTCAGGTAAATCATTAAAATTTACTCCTTCTTTACTCTCATCATATTCATATCCACATATTTTGCATATATAAACCATAATTATTCCTCCTATTTTGAACTGTGTTAGTTTAGCTTAAAAATATCTAAAAGTCAATATCTTTTTTATAAAAACAAAATAATATCATAAATTTAACATAGTTTTTACAAATTAATATAGTTTTTACGAATTTATTCTATTAAATATGAAAAGAAAATAGAGTTATTTCCATTTGTATTTTCATACTTTCCTAAAGAAGTGTTATTGAAATTGTATTGTTCTAAAACATTTGTGTTAGTAATATAAAGCAAAATTTCGTTTGATATATTTATATTACATATAATTGCTTCTTTATGATTGCTTTTATTTGCATAAAATAATTGACTGTTTAATATATCATTAGTAATTATTTTAATTTTTTCTATACTAATTTTTTGATCTATTAAAAAAGTTTCAACCAAAATACATAATGATTCTATTCCTTCTTTTGTGCATTTTATATCTTTTGAAAAAGATTTTTTAATACTTTTATTTTCTAAATATAATGGATAATAAAATTTATTTTTATCAAATATATTTTTAATTTTTATATAAATAAGTAATAGTATTATCGAAATAATTGGCGATATTGTAATTGAAATCCAAATATAATTAATATCTAATATATTTTTACATAAATAAATTAAAAAAACGGGAAAAATTAGCATACTTGAAGCAAATAAATAATGAGATAAGAATATTTTATTAATATATAAATAATATATTGCAAATATTCTTACAATCATAAAAGGAATTGCAGAAAAAGAAAATATCCTTATTGCAATAATAGCATCATTAAGTATATTGTGAGCGTCTATTCCTATAATAGAAGGAAATATTGGAGCAAGTAATTGTATTAAAATAAAAACAATAATACTTTCAATAATACCTGCTTTTATAATATACTTAAAACATCTTTTTATAGCATTTGCATTTGATTCACCAATAAAAATATTTTCACATACAATTAAAAACTCTGTAATTCCTTCAAAAATTGAAATAAATAAAAATAGAATATTAATTATTATAGCACCTATAATGACTGCATTATCACCATAGTTTTTTAATAAAAATAAATTTAATATTAATTCAAAAATTGAAATATATAAAAATTGACTAGCTTCTCCACTGCCTATTTTAAAAATTGATAATATATTCTTCATATCAAAATTAAAAATAAATGATGTTTTGCCATTTTTTGTAAAATAATATACAATAAACGGAATCAAAGATAAAATATATGAAAGCAAAGTAGCAATAGCAATTCCCTTTATTCCCATAATTTTTCCAAAGAATATAGATAGTACTGAATTTAATATTACTAATGAAATAGAATTAATAATGCAATACACTTTTCCACCACGATATAGTGTTGTAGTAAACATTAATGAACTAACAATAATTATAACTGGAATGAATTTAATATATTTAAAGTATTCTCTTACATAATAAATACTTTGAGAGTTACTTGCTACAATTTGTATAAAACTTTCTTCATTAATTATCATAATAATTGTAATAATAATACCAATACTTATAGCAAGAATCATTCCTAAAGAAAAAAATTCATCTGCTTTGTTTTTATCATTTTTACCATACTCTCGTTCCATAAGAGAAGCTACACCACTACAAATTAAATAAGATATAAATGCAACAAAAATTGTATATGGCTCAACTAAATTAATACCTGCAAATGCTATTTCATCAAATAGTATTCCTATTATTGTTTCATCTATAATTAATCTTATAAATTCAGAAAATAATCCAATTGTAGCTGGAATAAATAAAATTTTAAATTCATTATTAAAAAAATAGTTTTTATTTTTGATCATATTATATTATTATTCTGAAACTAATACTACTTCATTTATTTCTTCATCATATTGATTTTTAAGTAATACTTTTGATCCAACTTTTATATCATCCATAGTAATAATATTTTTTGTTTTAAGAGGTCTTACATTAACTTCAGAACTAATAACATAGCTTGTTATATCATTTACTATAATTTGATATTTTTGATTTTCTTTTTTAATCTCTTTTACTATTTCATAAGCAGGAATATCTTGAAAAGTATCATAATTAACAAATATAGCTTCACAATTTACTAATGCTGGAATTGATAAACCTACTCCATCACTAATATTTCCATATATTTCTTCTCCTACTTTTAAATTATTTTTTGAAGATAAAATCATATTTTTTGAATCAAAAATTAATAAATTTGAAAGAGGTATTCTCATTTCTCCCTGCATAGCTGTTTTTGATTCATTATTAATAATAATTTCACTATCACTAATATTTGTGATTTTACCAAATATAGGGAAAGCATATCCTGTTAAGTCAATAGTGCTTTCATTAGTATCTGTTTTTAAATTAGTATCCTGTATTGAAATATTATTACAAGAAAAAAGAAAAGCACTAAGAAAAATTATACATATAATTAGTCTAAATATTCTAATTTGTTTCATTTTTTAAATCCTCCTATTAGATTAATCAAATTATATCATTATTTAATATAAATTTAAAGTGATAATATTACTTTTATT
>JAUNSV010000068.1 GCA_030539055.1 Eubacteriales bacterium
CATAACATCAGTAATACCGCCCGCTGGAACGCTAACAAAAATGAAGTCATACTTTCTCTTTTTACATATATGATGTACATAGTAAACCCCTTTCGTCCATTCTCCTGTCGTTTTGGTTCGTCCATCAAACAACTCAACCTGCAATTCTTTCACTGATTTTTTAAGACTGTCTTTTCGAATAAAATGTTCTGTACAATGACCTGCTTTTTGAAATAAATATCCATAGGTGCTACCAATCACGCCAAGACCTACAATTAAAATATCCAAAACTATCTCTCCTTTTTTACATGCTAGTTCGCTTTCCCCCAATAAAGTTTACAAATAACATAAATCAATAGTAACATATACCGTTTAAGAAAAATGCTGAATTATATTCAAATATAGTAAAAGACAGAACTCCTGTCTTTTGAATATTGGCAAACCGTGTATATATTTCTGTTATATAAATATGAAAATTAACTGCAACTAAAATCCTATCTTTTTTGTATCTTTTCACATATTTATTTAGTGCTAATTTTGTAATTCTAGTGGGTACTTTTTATAACCCAAGACGGGTCAAGACGAACTCATTGCTAAAAAAGATTCCTCTAAGACAGGGCATTACAGCTTATAGCAAATCACTGTGACCTAAATCACAATAATCTGCCTTGTCATTCTAAGAGGCATATAACTACTGCCGAACTACATTTATCCTGTATCTTTTTATTTTTATTATTTACCATCATAATCAGTTATAAGCTAAAAGCACAAGTCTTACACTTAATCAGCTTAGACGTATAATTTTCTGTTTATCTAGTAGTTCTAACTCTTTAACATACTTCTTTTGCATCTCTATCGGAGGTATAATCTGAACAAATCTCTTCATAATATCTGTGTTCAAATTAGGTTGAGTACCATCAGGCGCAGTTCTTCTAAAATAATCTGTACACATATTCAATGATTTTAATAAGAATACCTGATTTAATAGATCTACTCTTACTAATTCCTTCTTCTATAATGTGTTCTTTTGTTCGATGAAGATATATATCATCACCACTTGTTGCATCACCAATCTTTATCCATGGTATTGTTCCATCCAAAAAATTTGCTATCGGTCTTGGTGAACCTCCTCTTTCAATCGTACATAAGTCCCCTAATGCTGATTATATTCAATAATTATTTTTTCCGAATTACTCTCTAATGTATCTGCACCATCTAAATATATCTTTTTGCATGTGAGAGCATTTAGCCATTCTTCGTGTTCTTGTAAAGAACATCCACCCAATCCATAATCATACCCTTGGACATCACTTAAAAATTTCTGATGTTCTTCAAACATATCACCACCAACTAAGATACGATTCCCAAAACTTTTTAATTCACGTTCGTGGACACGTTGTTTGCGAAGTTGCTTATCTGCATTCATATGTATTACTAATTCAAAAAATGGATCAAAATATTCGTGAAATGATGTCATTGAACCTGCCATAACAAAATGTTCACAATTTGAAACAGCTTCCATTAAATTATTGATTTTCTCTGTTTTATTATACATTTTTGAATAAGGCATTTCTGTATCCTTACGCCAAATATAATCATCAATATCGATAAATGTAAACCCTAATTTCTCTGCAACAATCTTTCCTAGTGTTGTTTTTCCAGCACCAGATGAACCCATAATCATAATACCAGTTGGCATTCTTAATACCTCCACAAATTATCTATCATTTTATTACGGAATCGACTGCTATAATTGCTGCAATATCCCTTCCTACTTACAAACTCACCAATTGTCATAAAAACAAAAATCCCCAGCGTGGGTCCTTTCACAGGTGAAAAAACCATTAACATGCGAGTTTCCACCCACTTTTTTCATGTAAAAATTTCTCCGTTAATTATATTCCTTATTTACGATATCTACCCCATAGTCTTTTAGGTTGCCCTTTACAGCATCCTCTAACCAGCCTGCAATAGACTGATTTTGTTCTTCGAAAGGAATCCATACGGTAGGTGTCGCAATAATTGTATGGGCAGTCATATTTCTTGGATCATCATACCAAGGTAACCCATCCCAGATAAATAAGCTTACTCCT